>NZ_MUYZ01000320.1:0-7620 GCF_003013775.1 Micromonospora sp. MH33 | reverse complement strand
GTCGTCGCCATCACCTCCCGTCCCGCCCGGCCGGGCCGCCCCGACCGGGCGATCCCGCCCCGGCCGCGTACCGCCCCGACCCTGACCATCACCCTCGACCTGGGCGCCGGCGCGCTGACGCCCGGCCTGGCCCGGCTGGTCGACCTGCTGGACGAGCTCGCCGCCTCCGGCGAGGGCCTGCTCCGGCCCGAGGAGCACCGGGCCGCCCGCACGGTGCTCGACGTGCGCCGCGCCGCCGCGCCGCCGGAGCCGCCCGTCGGGGCCGAGGAGCCCGGCACGGTACGCATCCTGACCGGCACCCGCCGGGTCCGGCACGACGGCGTCGAGGTGACCCTCACCCGGATCGAGTACGACCTGCTGCTCTTTCTCGCCGAACATCCCCGGCGGGTGTTCACCCGGCGGCAACTGCTCGCCAACGTCTGGGGCTACGAGCACGCCGTGGCCCGCACCGTGGACGTCCACGTGCGCCGGCTGCGGGCCAAGCTCGGCGTCGACACGCCGCTGGTGACCACCGTGTACGGGGTCGGCTACCGGCTCGCCGACGAGGCCCGGATCGTGGTGGACGGCGAGCGCTGAGGCCGCCCCGGCCGGCGCGCGGCGCACCCGGATCGCGGGTGCGCCGCGTTCACGTTCGCGCGCCGCCCGGCTAGCACCGGCCATTGTGAACCGGGCGGGGACCCCCCCCGGTACCGGGTCAACCCGACGCTCTGCTGTAATCAACGGGCCTCGTACAGAGAGCGAGCACGCGGCTGCGATGTGTTCGCCAATTGTCACAGTCATGCAACGCAGTCGCCCCTTGACCCTCGCACAGGCGCCGGGAAGCATCGATGAAGCGGTGTCCCGGGCCGTGGGGAGATACCCGGACCAGCCAAGGAGGACCATGTCGGTCAGCCCCGCCTCGTCGCGCGCCGGATGGCATACGTCCCAACCCGCGGTTCCGGGCCGTCCCCCCGGCGGCCAGCGTCGCCCCGCCAACACCTCGGCGCCGGTGCTCACGGTCACCCTGAACATCCCGCTGGCCGGCGAGGAGTCGCTCACCCCGGCCGCCCGCCGGCTGCTGGACGCGGCTCGTGAGCTGCTCGAACGCGGCGACGCCGTGATCAGCGCCGGTGCCGTCCCGACGGAGCGCCGCCCCGACCCGGCGCCGCCCGGCCGCTCCCCGGGGCGCCCGCTCGCGGCGACGATCCCGACCCTGCACATCCTGGCCGCGTCCCGGTCCGTGCTCCGTGACGGCGAGCCGCTGCCGCTGACCCGGCTGGAGTTCGACCTGCTGCTGCACCTCGTCGCCCACCCCCGCCGGGTGTTCACCCGGTTGCAACTTCTCAATGCCGTCTGGGGCTACGAGCACGCCGGCGTCCGCACCGTCGACGTGCACGTGCGCCGGCTGCGCGGCAAGGTCGGGGTGGACGTCCCGCTCGTCACCACGGTCTACGGCGTCGGCTACCGGCTCGCCGACGACGCCCGGGTGACCATCGACCGCACCGGCTGACGCCCCGGGTCCGGCCCCCACGTGCCGACCCTTTTCGGACGTAGCCCCGACCGCCCGGCGGATCGCGTGGTGGGCCCTCCGGGCCGCCGGGCAGGATGGTCGGATGCGCGTCCGCCCCATCACGCCCGAGCTTCTCGTCACCGATCTGGCCGCGCGGCTCGCCGGAGTCGCCGTGCCCGGCCGGCTGCGGGTGGCCGTGGACGGGCCGCCGGCCGCCGAGCCGGACGCCCTCGCCGCCGCCCTGGTCGACCCGCTGCGCGCCGCCGGCCGCCCGGTGCTGCACGTCCGGGCCGCCGACTTCCTCCGGCCGGCCTCGATCCGCCTCGAGCACGGCCGGACCAACCCCGACGCGTACTACGGGGGCTGGGTCGACGAGGCCGGCCTGCGGCGGGAGGTGCTCGACCCGGCCGGCCCCGACGGCTCGGGGCGGCTGCTGCCGTCGCTCTGGGACGCCGCCGCCGACCGGGCCAGCCGCGCCCCGTACGTCGAGCTGCCGCCCGGTGGGGTGGTCCTGGTCAGCGGCGCGCTGCTGCTCGGCGGCGGCCTGCCGTTCGACGTCGCCGTCCACCTGGTGCTCTCCCCGGCCGCACTGGACCGGCGGACCGACCCGGAGCTGCGCTGGACCCTGCCGGCCTTCGCCCGGTACGCCGACGAGGTCGACCCGGCCTCCTTCGCCGACGTGGTGGTCCGGGCCGACGACCCGCGGCACCCGGCCCTGGTCGAGGGCGGCTGACCCGGACGTAGCGCCCTCTTCCGGACGACCGACGCCGGAGCGGCAGGGACGGGCACGGTCCGAGCGGCACAACCGCGCACGAACGGCGACGAAGAACGCGGAAATCCCCGGTTTGATCGGTGGAGCGGGCGGGTAATCGCCCGGCTCACAAGGCACGGGTGATCTCACCCGGACATCCATCGGACCACGTTCCGGGGCGCTCGCCGCCCCGGAACGGTATGAGGCCCCAGGAAAGGCAGGCAGCGATGCTCGTCCACGACACGACAGCCACGGGCCGCTCCCAGGCGGAGGTCGACCAGATCCGGCAGTCCCTGAAGTCGCGGTACGACGAGCTGACCGCGGAGTACGACCAGGCCGTGCTGCAGAGCCAGGTGCTCCGGCTGGTCGAGGTCGGCGACACCGCCGGCGACGACCAGGCCGACAGCGGCACCAAGACCGCCGAGCGGGACACCGCACAGTCCCTGCTGCGCACCATCCTGGACCGGCGCGCCCAGTTCGAGCACGCCCTCACCCGGCTCGAGGAGGGCACCTACGGCTTCTGCGAGGGCTGCTCCGCGCCGATCCCCGTGGAGCGGCTGGGGATCTTCCCGTCCGCCACCTCCTGCGTGACCTGCAAGCAGACCCGGGAACGGCGGGCGGCCTGAGACATTCGGGTTGCCGGTCGGTCCCGGTAGCGGTGGACTCGCCAGATGGGTGACATCAAGGTGGGCACCGCCTCCTGGACCGACCCGACCCTGCTCGACTCCGGCTGGTACCCGGCGAGCGCCGACACCCCGGAGAAGCGGCTGTCCTGGTACGCCCGGCAGTTCCCGCTGGTCGAGGTGGACGCCACCTACTACTCGCCGCCGGCCGAGCGGACCGCGCGGCTCTGGGTGGAGCGCACGCCGCCCGGCTTCACCTTCAACGTCAAGGCGTTCAGCCTGCTGACCGGGCACCCGACCCGGGTGTCCGCGCTCTACAAGGACCTGCGCCCGGAGACGGAGAAGAAGAACGTCTACCCGGACGACCTGCCGCCGCAGGCGTACGAGGAGGTCTGGACCCGGTTCCTGTCCGCCCTCGACCCGCTGGTCGAGGCCGGCAAGCTGGGCGCCATCCTGTTCCAGTTCCCGCCCTGGTTCACCATCCGGCGGGACAACAAGCAGTACCTGCTCGAGGTGGCGCGGCGGTGCGACCCGCTGCGCCCGGTCTTCGAGTTCCGGCACGCCTCCTGGTTCGACGGCGACAACGCCGAGGAGACCCTCGGCTTTCTGCGCCAGCACGAACTGCCGTTCGTCTGCGTGGACATGCCCCAGGGCCACAAGTCCTCCGTACCGCCGGTGCTGGCGGCCACTGCGGACCTCGCGGTGGTCCGCTTCCACGGCCACAGCGACAAGTGGACCAGCAAGGACATCCACGAGAAGTTCGGCTACGACTACTCGAAGCGGGAGCTGCGCGACTGGGCGCCGAAGCTGCGTGAGCTGGCCGGCGAGGCCGAGCGCACCCACGTGCTCATGAACAACTGCTACCGCGACTACGCCCAGCGCAACGCCACCACCCTGGCGGGCCTGCTCGACGCCGGCTGACGGTTCACCCACCCGGGGTGAGGCCGCCTCACCCGATGCGCCAGCAGCATGGACGGTGTGCGCGGTCCGTCGACCGACACGACCGCGCGGCCGAGGAGGAGGTGGGGTCATGACGGTGCGGGTCGTAGCGGATCGTCGTCGCGGCGGGGTGCTGCACGTGGTCGGCAGGTCCGACCTGCCCCGGCGGGGCGCGCGGCCCGGTCGGTTCAGCCCGACCCGGCTCTGGCGGGGGCCCAGCGGGCCGCCGGGACGCACCGACGACCGACGCTGGGAAACCGATGCACGGGGGTGGGCAGATGGCTGAGCAGTTGATTTCCGCGTTCGAGTCCTCGCTGGACAAGACGAACGTGATCCTCAAGGAGATCGAGTCGGCGTACGGCTGGCCGAAGGCGCAGCGCAACCAGTCCTACGCGGCGCTGCGCACGGTGCTGCACCTGTTGCGGGACCGGATGCCGGTGCAGGAGAGCGCCGAGTTCGCCCAACAGTTGCCGGTGCTGCTGCGGGGCATCTACTTCGACGGCTGGCAGCCGGAGAACGTGCCGATCAAGTTGAACCGCGACGACTTCCTCTACGAGGTCCGCCAGGGCTTCCCGTACGACGTGGAGGGCGGTCCGCAACGGGTGGTGCAGGTGGTGCTGGACACCCTGCGCCGGCACGTGACGCAGGGCGAGTGGCAGGACGTGAAGTCCAACATGCCGCAGGACCTCGGTCAGCTGATTCCCTGACCGGACCCGTCCCCGGCCCGCTCCGCCACCCCGGCGGGGCGGGCCGGCGGCGTCCGGGTGACCGGCAGCCCGGCCCGCCGGGCCAGCGCCGCGAAGGCCACCGCGTCGACGATCGCCGCACCGCCCGGGTCGTTGTTGAAGTAGACGAACGCCGGCTCGCCGGCCGGGAAGGTGGTGGCCAGCCGGCGCACCCAGGTGGCCAGCGCGGCCCGGCCGTAGCGGGGCCAGGGCCGGGCCCGGCCCTCGTGCAGCCGCAGGTAGCCGAAAGTCGGTGGTGCGCCACAGCGGGGTGACCGGGCGGCTCAGCCGGTCGGCCCAGACCAGCGCCGCCCGGTGGCGCTCCAGGACGCGCCGGGTGTCGTCGGTCCACCAGGACGGGTGCCGGGGCTCGACCGCCACCCGCACGTCGGCAGGGAACAGCCGCAGCGTCGCGTCCAGGGCCGCCGGGTCGGCCCGCATGGTCGGCGGAAGCTGCACCAGCACCGGGCCCAGGCGGTCGCCCAGCCCGGTGGCCCGGTCCAGGAAGCGGGCCACCGGCTCGGCCGGCTCCCGCAGCCGCTTGATGTGGGTGAGGTAGCGGCTCATCTTCACCGCCACGCAGAAGTCGTCCGGCGTGCGGTCCCGCCAGGCCACGAACGTGTCCCGCTCGGGCAGCCGATAGAAGGCGTTGTTCACCTCGACGGTGGCGAACCGCGCGGCGAAGTGCTCCAGCCAGAGCCGTTGCGGCAGCTTCGCCGGGTAGAAGCGCTCGCGCCAGTCCCGGTACTGCCAGCCGGACGTGCCGACGAGGATCATCGCGGCCGCCTAGGCGAGGTCGATCCGGAAGACCTCGAAGGCGGCGCCGTACCGGACGCCCAGCCGGCCGCCGGCCGGCCGGGCCAGCCCCTCGAGGAACTCCTCGGCGTCGAAACCGCCGTCGCCGAGCCCGCTCAGGTAGGCCCCGTGCGCCCGCAGCGACGCCACCCCGCGGTCGAAGCTGGCGGTCACGTCCACCCCGTGCCGGGCCTGCGGGGAGCCGGCCGCCCACACCTCGCGGACCCGGGACCACGGCCGTACCCCGTCGGTGAGCTGCTCCGGGAAGATCCACCGGTTGCCGGCGTCGCGGACCGCGTCCAGCGTGGCCCGGCCGCAGGCGATGTGGTCGGCCTGGTTCAGCGCGTACGCCCCGTCCCAGGTGTCCCGGAAGTTGTTGGTGAGCACGATGTCCGGGCGGTGCCGGCGCACCACCGCGGCGATCTCGCGGCGCAACGCCACGCCGTACTCCAGGAGCCCGTCGGGGAGGCCGAGGAACTCCACGGTGTCCACCCCGACGACGGCGGCGGAGGCCCGCTGCTCCTCCTCCCGCAACACCCGGCTGCGCTCCGGCGGCATCCCGTCGATGCCCGCCTCGCCGCTGGTGAGCAGGCAGTAGACGACCTGCTTGCCCTGCCCGGTCCAGCGTGCCACCGCGGCGGCCGCGCCGAACTCCAGGTCGTCCGGGTGGGCCACCACGGCGAGCGCCCGCTGCCAGTCCTCGGCCAGCGGCGTCAACGGCTCCGGCTGCCCCACGGCCACCCCCTTCCCGCGTGCTCCCTCCCCGCCATCCTGGCACCGGACGCGGCCGCCCGCCGCCCGGCGACCCCGCGGACACCGGCTCCCGGGGCACCGGCGCCGTGGCCGGCGGCGGGCACTGTCAGCGGCGTGACGTGCCGCAACGGGTGACCCGCGGCGGGGCCCGGCGAACCGTCCGTGCGGCCGCGCCCGGGCGTCTACGGTGTGGTTAGAGAAGATCGGGCGTGGGGTACCACCCGCTGCACACGGACCCCGACGACGGGGCGGCACACCGAGGGAGCACCCATGGCACTCAACGACGACGACATGCAGACCACCAGCGGCGGCGGTGCCGAGGGTCCGGCCGACGGTGGCGCGACCCCGGGCCAGCAGGACGGTGGCGCCGACGGCGGTGCCGACCGGGGCGCGGAGCGTGGCGCCGACCAGGGCGCCGACCGGGGTGCGGAGGGTCCGGCCGACGGTGGTGCGACCCCCGGCCAGCAGGACGGTGGCGCGGACGGCGGCGCGGAGGGCCCGGCCGACGGTGGTGCGACCCCCGGCCAGCGCGACGGCGGCGCCGACGGCAGCGCCTCCTGACGATCGCCATGGCGCACATCGACCCGCCGGGTGGCCACGGCCGCCCGGCGGTTCCGTCTTCCGCGACCGAGGCCCTCGCCCGCTGCGTGGCCGTCGAGCCCGCCAAGTTCGCCGCCGACCACTGGGGGCGCAGCCCGCTGCTGTCCCGGGCGGCCGAGCTGCCCAACCCGGCCGGCTTCACCGACCTGCTCAGCCCCGCCGACGCCGACGAGCTGCTCAGCCGCCGCGGCCTGCGTACCCCGTTCCTGCGGGTCGCCAAGGACGGCCAGCTCGTGCCGGCGGCGCGGTACACCGGCGGCGGCGGCGCGGGCGCCGAGATCGACGACCAGGTCCTCGACGAGAAGATCCTGGCCCTGTACGCCGACGGCGCCACCCTGGTCCTCCAGGGCCTGCACCGGACCTGGCCGGCGCTTGTCGACTTCGCCCGCGACCTGGGCGCCGCGCTGGCCCAGCCGTTGCAGGTGAACGCCTACCTGACCCCGGCCGGCAGCCAGGGCTTCGCCACCCACTACGACACCCACGACGTGTTCGTGCTCCAGGTCGACGGGCGCAAGCACTGGCGGATCCACCCGCCGGTGCTGCCCGACCCGCTGGAGAAGCAGCCCTGGGGCGGCCGGGCCGACGAGGTCTCCGCCACCGCCGAGGGCCGGCCCGCGCTCGACGTGGTGCTCGAACCCGGCGACGCGCTCTACCTGCCGCGCGGCTGGCTGCACAGCGCCCAGGCGCAGGAGTCCAGCTCGCTGCACCTGACCGTCGGCATCCGGGCGCTGACCCGGTACGCCCTGGTCGAGGAACTGATGGCGCTCGCCGCCGAGGACGCCCGGCTGCGCGCCGGACTGCCGTTCGGCATCGACGTGGCCGACCCGGACGCCATCGAGCCGGAGCTGACCGAGACGGTCGAGGCGCTGCGCGACTGGCTGCTGCGGGCCGACCCCGCCGCGGTGGCCGCCCGGCTGCGCGCCCGGGCCTGGCCGGCCGCCCGCC
>NZ_MUYZ01000032.1:0-38765 GCF_003013775.1 Micromonospora sp. MH33 | reverse complement strand
CGCTGCCCGGGGAGTTCGACCGGCAGGCGTTGCGCTCGGCCGTGCACCTGGCCGCCCAGCACCACATCGACCAGTACTTCACCACCGGCGCACCGACGCCCGTCACCCTGCCAGGCGGCGTCGTCCTGCCAGGCGGCGTCGTCCCGCCGGGGGGCGCTGGCGTGCCGGGGGGTCCCGGGGCGCCGCCGCCACCGTCGGAGGTCGTGCGCGCCGCGGTCGAGCGGGACGTGCGGGCCCACGTGGACCGGAGCCTCGACGCGATCCTCGGCGCCACTCCACTACCCGCCGCACCACTGACTGTGCCGCCCGCCGTGCCGTCGGCTGCGGTGGTCAGGCCCGACGCCGCGCAGGTGAACGCCGTGGCGGACGTGGTCCGGCAGGTGGTCACCGACCTGCCGGCCCGTGTCACGGCCGCGGCCATCCCCGACATCACCGCACCGCACACCACCCCGTCCCCGGCGGACACCCCGGCACACCGGCGTACCGACGCGCCGCCGGTGCCGGTGACTCCCGAGCAGCACACCGCAGCAGCGACCCGCCAGGCAGAAACCCAGTTCACCGCCCTGGCCCGCAAGTACGGCGTCGATCCGGCCAGCCACGACACCCTCGCCGGATCCTTCCAACAGGACTGGGTCAACGGATACCACCAGGTACTCGCCCAGGCCACCGGCAACGCCACGCCCGCCACCCCCAGCGTGCCGGGCACGTCCGAGGTGCCGGCCACGCCCAACGCGCCGGGCACTCCGGGCACGCCGGACGCGGCCGGCGCCCGTACTACGGTGCCGGGTGGCGCTGCCCCCCGCACCGACGGCACGCCGAACCACGACCACACCAGCGACAGGACGTCGGTCAGTGACCTGTCCGCCTCCGGCGACGACATTTTCAGCCGCGATAGCAGGCCCGACGACACCTTCACGGTCAGTGACCTCTCCTCACTGGACGAGCCGATCAGCCGCGACCCGGCCAAGCCCGACAGCGGGGACAGGGATCCGTTCAGTGACGCGTCCTCGTCGGCCGACTCGGTCGGTGGTGACCCGGCCGGACGCGGCGAGCCGGCCAGCACGGCACCGGAGCCGGCGGTCGCGGCGACCGGGCCGGCCGTCGCGGCGGCCGAGTCCGCGCGGCGGGTCGCCGACTGGATCGATCAGACACCGGTGGGCCCCGACAACAGCCGCGACCCGTGGTGGTGGTGCGTGCAGGCCACCCTCGACGCCTACACCACCGCCTACGGACGGCCCGGCAACCGGACGGTGTCCGACGACCGGATCCTCGGACCCGACGGCCGACCCGCACCCACCACGAGCTGGCCACAACTCCTGGACATCCTCGACGCGACACCCGAACGCGTCGCCCACCCCGACGGAGTCACACCAGAAGACGTACTCGCCGCGCTCAGGGCGGCACCGGGCTCGATGGTCGTGGTCAAGGTCGCACCACCCAACGAACCACAACACGTGTTCGCCCTCCACAGCCAACCACAACCCCCCGGACTACCGACGATCAAGGTGCGCGACGGCCTGGTCCCCGGCGCCGAGGACCGACCCGAACCACCCGACCCGACCACCGACCCGTGGCTGCGACACCTGTTCGCCTCAAGCACCCGACTCGCCGCGTTCGACAGCACCGGACGACCCACCACCATCACCAACCTCCTTCCCCAGCGCACCACCGCACACCCGCAGCCCACCACCACGACCAGCATCGACCCCAACGCCATCCTGCTCGCCTCCACCACCCCACCCCGCGGCCCGTCCCAAGCCATGCAGGCAGACACCACCTCCCCCGAACCGTCCGGCTCCCCCTGGCAGCCGTCCCTGCCGGAGGAGACTGGCGACGCGGCTGGCACCGGCCCGGCGTTTGTTGATCCGGAATTCCAGGATCTGAACGCGCTGAATCTGAACACACCGACGCTCTCCCCCTGGCAGCCGTCCGACCAGCCGGCTCGGTTGCCCGAGTCGGGCTCCGGGTCGTCGGACCCGGTCTCCGATTCGCTGCCGGGCCGGCCGGCGGCGATGGAATGGCACCCCCCGGCCGACGCCGGCTCTGACGCAGGCGGGCAGCTGTCGGACGGCGATGGTTACGCCGTGCCACCAGGATTCCCCGGTTACGAGTCGGGGGTTTCTGAGGCGCCGTTGAATCCCGGCGGTGGTGAGCCACCGACCGGCGCCGGGCGGGTTGTTGTGATGGAGGTGGACGCCGAACCGCGGACGCCGGTGCCACCGCCGGCGACGACGGCCCCGGCGCCGCCCGAGATCGTTTACTCCCCGGCGTGGGATGACTTCTTCCGGCAGGTGCTGGTCAGCGCGGGGGGCCAGGTGGCGGAGACGCTCGGTCTGCCGACGGTGGAGATTGATGATGTCCGCCACTATCTGGCCATCGAGCTTGACCGGATCGTCCAGCGTACGGATATCCGGCAGCGTCTGAAGTTGTCCAATCCTTCCTTGGAGGTGCTGCGGCAGGCGTTGGATTCCAGGCAGAGGTCTGTGCCCGGCCTGACGCAGATTTTGCCGCACCTGGTCTCGGAGGCGTTCGGGATCAATATCGCGGTGTCCGGCAGCGAGACCGTCAGGCACGATCAGGGTGCCGGCACCGGTCAGGGGCTCCTGCGCCGGTCTGCGGGCCGGGGACCGGCGGCAGCGCACGGCGGGCCCGACTCCGGTGAGTTCGGCTCCGAGTCGATGGTCCAGGAAACAGGCGATCGGGCAGGACTCCCAGCTGATGTGGCGGACGGGTGGACGGCGGGGAACCCGCCGCAGCTGACCGGCGGGTACACCAAAAAGGTCCAGGTCAACCGGCAAGGGCAGCTGACGATCACGGTGGGCGGTAAGAAGTCGGGTATCGGTGCGGCCGCAGCGGACCGGGAGGCGACGGTCTGGTTCGGTCGCACGGACGGGTCGCCTGCGGGTGAGCCGGCCGCGTGGATCAAGGTCGGGAGCCTGGAGGGCCGGGAGGGCGGCCCGTTCTGGCGGTGGCTGGACCCGGCCCCCACCCAAAAGGACTTGGACAGGCTGAAGACCTACAAGAGCAAGACCGAGCGTGCGGGCGAGTGGACGGCGGGGGACCCGCCGCAGCTGACCGGCGGGTACACCAAAAAGGTTCCGCTCGACCGGCTTGGGCGGCTGGCGTTCACGGTAGGCGGCAAGACGCCGGCTGTCGGTGTGGTCGCTGCGGACCGGGAGGCGACGGTCTGGTTCGGCCACCGCCGCACGGACGGGTCGCCTGCGGGTGAGCCGGCCGCGTGGATCAAGGTCGGGAGCCTGGAGGGCCGGGAGGGCGGCCCGTTCTGGCGGTGGCTGGACCCGGCCCCCACCCAAAAGGACCTGGACAGGCTGCGGAACTATGAGCCCCGGACCGTGCATGCGGGCGAGTGGACGGCGAGGAAGCCGCCGCAGCTGACCGACGGGTACACCAAAGAGGTCCAGGTCAACCAGCAAGGGCAGCTGACGATCACGGTGGACGGCAAGAAGCCGGGTGTCGGTGCGGCCGCAGCGGACCGGGAGGCGACGGTCTGGTTCGGTCGCACGGACGGGTCGCCTGCGGGTGAGCCGGCCGCGTGGATCGAGGTCGGGAGCCTGGAGGGCCGGGAGGGCGGCCCGTTCTGGCGGTGGCTGGACCCGGCCCCCACCGAGGACGACCTGAACAGGCTGAAGACCTACGAGCCCCGGACCGCGCATGCGGGCGAGTGGACGGCGGGGAGCCCGCCGCAGCTGACCGGCGGGTACACCAAAAAGGTTCCAATCGACCGATATGGGCGGCTGACGATCACGGTGGACGGCAAGACGCCGCGTGTCGGTGTGGTCGCTGCGGGCCGAGAGGCGACGGTCTGGTTCGGCCGCACGGACGGGTCGCCTGAGGGTGAGCCGGCCGCGTTGATCAAGGTCGAGAGCCTGAACGACCGGGACGGCGGCCCGTTCTGGCGGTGGCTGGACCCGGCCCCCACCGAGGACGACCTGAACCGGCTGAAGACCTACAAGAGCACGACCGAGCATGCGGGCGGGTGGACGGCGGGGAGCCCGCCGCAGCTGACCGGCGGGTACACCAAAATGGTTCCGATCGACCGGTATGGGCGGCTGACGATCACGGTGGACGGCAAGACGCCGCGTGTCGGTGTGGTCGCTGCGGGCCGAGAGGCGACGGTCTGGTTCGGCCGCACGGACGGGTCGCCTGAGGGTGAGCCGGCCGCGTTGATCAAGGTCGAGAGCCTGAACGACCGGGACGGCGGCCCGTTCTGGCGGTGGCTGGACCCGGCCCCCACCGAGGACGACCTGAACAGGCTGAAGACCTACAAGAGCACGACCGAGCGTGCGGGCGGGTGGACGGCGGGGAGCCCGCCGGAGCTGACCGGCGAGTACACCAAAAGGGTCCAGGTCAACCAGCAAGGGCAGCTGACGACCATGGTGGACGGCAAGAAGGTGGGTGTCGGTGTGATCGCTGCGGGCCGGGAGGCGACGGTTCGGTTCGGTTACCGCACGGACCGGCGGCCTGAGGGTGAGCCGGCCGCGTGGATCAAGGTCGAGAGCCTGAACGACCGGGGCGGCGGCCCGTTCTGGCGGTGGCTGGACCCGGCCCCCACGGAAGAGTACGTGGCCAGGCTGAGGTCCTACGAGAGCACGACCGTGCGTGCGGGCGGGCGGACGGTGGGGGACCCGCCGCTGCTGACCGGTGGGTCCAGCGGCAACGCCGCCGCGGTGGCACCCGCGTCAATTGGATCCGTGGGTATGGCATTCCAGGCGGCGCAGGACACGGTAGATTTCCCCGGTTCCAACACAGACGGCCCGATCCCATCGGTTGACGGGTCGTGGGCCCGTCCGGTGGTCGGGATTCCGGTGCAGGGCCAGCTGCGGCCAGGGGTGGCGAGCGCGCAGGTCGACCGGGGGCAGCCGGCAGTGCGGACGCCGACGGCCGCCCCCGCGCCGCAGCCGCAGCCGCAGCCGCAGCCGCAGCCGCTGGAGCGTTGGCCGCAGGCGGCCGGCCAGGCTGGCGCTACGCAAAGATCAGCCGACGCGTTCTGGGATGTTGTGGTGGACAGATCGTCGTTGGTGTCTTTGCAGCGGCCGGCCGTCGCGTCGGTGGCCGGCCCGGATCCGATGTTGCCGGTGCCGGCTGACGGGTACTGCATGCTGTACGCCTTCATCGCGACCGATCCGATCGGGGTCCGTGATGTGCTGCATCCGCGCCTGCCCGTGGACTTGGCCCGGTTCCTGTCCGATCCCGGCCGGGTGCGTACCAGCGTGGTGGGGCTGGTCGGGTCGGAGGTGTCCGGGGAGTCTGCGCTGGCGCGGGTGAGCGCGTTGTTGCAGGCCCACGTCCGGGGGTACCTGGACAGCAACGCCGGGCGGTTGCCCGCCGATGTGACCAGGCAGCGGACCAACTTCCGTGAGCAGCGTGTGCGGCAGGTGGCGGCCCTGAGCCACCAGCAGGTGCTGAATTGGCTGCGTTACCTTGACAGCTCTTACGTCACCGAAGCCGGCATGCTGCCTACGGTCGTGATCGAGCACCGGTACCACGCGGTGCGTGCCACGGCGATGCTGTCCGGCGGGCCGCTGGATCTCGGCGAGCCGACGGACGCGCCGCAGCGGCAACTGGACTTCCTCACGCAGCACAACCAGGGCTTCCCGGTGGAGGACCTGGCACCCGGCGCGGCCCGTGACTTCTTGGTCGGCGTGCTGAGCGAGTCCGACCGTCAGCTCGAACCCGACGAGCTCGCCGTGGTCCGAGCAGCGGTGGACAACTGGAAACAGCAGTGGAGCGCCCCGGCCGGGGAGTTTCTAGGCCCCCTGCTGGCCCACGCCACCGGCCGCCGGGTCACCATCTGGCGGGAATCCGGGTGGGGGGCGCAACCGATGATAAGCGCCGAGTACGGTCCGGCCGCCGGCCGGCCGGCCGACCTGTACCACGTCGCGGCCGACCCGAACAACCCGACCATCCTCAACCACTACAACGCCGCCGCCGTCAATAACGATCAGCAGGGCGCCGGGGCTTCCCCTGCGACGTCCGCGCCGGTCGACACCCAGCCGCGGCAGGTGCAGGTCGGTCAGGGGCCGCCGGCAGCGCGGACCTCGTCGCCTCCCCGACTGACGGCCACCATCAGGTCGCGGCCCGACCCCGACCAACCGAACCCGGAACCACGCACCACACCACTACAGCGGCGTCACCTCGGTCAGGGACGGACCGAGATCATCTGGGCCACCCCCGAGGAAGTATCAGCCGAACAAGAACTCGTGCTGATGCGAGAGATCACAGACAGCGTCCAACCAGACCCGGCAATGGACGACGCCTTTCCCTGGCGCGACGCTGACGACCCGCGCGGACGCGTCTATGCACCCTTCGCCGACGACGACGGCCAGGTACACCCCGTCGTCCGTGCCAACGCCGACCGCATCACCGCGAGCATGACCTCGGGCAGAAGGCTCCTGAAGGACATCGCCAGCAACCCGGACGACCCCCGGCTACCCTCCATACCAGACGAGGAGATGGAGCGCCTGTGGCCCCTGCTCGAGCAGATGGTCGCAGCGGAGATCCGCCGACTGGTGCTCGGCGAATCATTAGAAAACCGACGAGTCAAAGTCCTCCGCATGACCGCAAACCTCCTGGAGCCTCACGAACGCGGACCCGACAGCCTCGAAGGCAAGTTGGGATTGGCCCTGGACGACGCCCTCCTGCAGCAGTTCCTCATGGAATTGCTCGGCCCGTACCTCGGCGCCGTACTCGAAAATAAGCAACGAGAAGCAGCCTGGAAACAAATCTACCGGCTGTACCCATCCTATTCGATGAGCCTCGAAACCTACCGCACTTCCAACGAACGCCCTGGTCGTCGGTCTCGCGGTCGGCGACTTGTGGCTCCCCGACGAGGCAAGCGCAGCATCACCATGAGCGCCGAAGGCTTCGCAAACTCCATTGCTTTCGCCAACACCGCACTTAAACCCGGCACCAGGGAACCCGACATCTACCGCACCAACTCGGTGTACCTGCAATTCACCGTCAGGATCCCCGACAACGACAACAGAATCCGCCGACAAGAAATCATGATGCTCTTCGGTATGAACAACCTATTCGACCTCTCTATCAACCCCCATCGCATCGTCATCGCCGACTACGGCCCTGACTACTACGACGGGGAAGAGAATTTCCCACCCATCAAACAAGAACCCGACACCACACCCCCACCGACCTGAGAGGGCGGTTCGAAGATATTTGTGGTGATCCATGCATTTGCGTCCGGTTGGAGATCTTCCGGCTGATTCGCCATGGATAGTGGTTCCTCGATGTCAGAGAAGGTGAATCCTGGTCGTGACCGTCGTCCGGCTGCGGCGTCAGGTCGGTCATGGGTGATCGAAAGCCGTACCCCAGCGATGTCACCGACGAGCGGTGGGCGCTGATCGGGCCGTTCCTGCGGGCGTGGACGGCCAGGCGTGTCTCGGTCTCGGGGCATCTGGGTGACTACGACCTGCGGGAGATCGTGAACGCGATCCTCTACCAGAACCGGACCGGCTGTCAGTGGGCGTACCTGCCGCACGACCTGCCCCCGAAGTCGGCCACCTACTACTACTTCGCCAGGCCGAACGCCGACATGCCCTGCTCCGCCGGGTCGGCATGCGGTCCACGCAGACGCCTGAACAGCGCTTTGAGCGGTTCCCGACCCAGCCGATGGCGGGCCTTGACCGCCGCCGAAACCCCGGGATGCGCCATCGGCGGGTACGGATATCGGGTCGAAGCTGCCGGAACAGCACCCGCGCTTGAGTGGTAACTGATTTCGGATCAGGTGGTGGAGTGGGCGATGGCGTGCTCGACGAGGGCGACTGTGGCCCGGGGGTCGGCGACTTGAATGATGAGACGGGTGTAGCGCTCGTCGCGCAGTTGGATGACGACGGCTTTGGCCGGGTCGCGGACGTCCCAGAAGATGCGTTCACCATCGATGTGGAACGTACCGGCGATGATGACGCCGGGCAGGTGGGCGCCGGGCGCGCGGATGCCCTTTGGCTCCTTGATCACGCCGGGGTCGGCGGTGGCGCCTCGGACGTTGAGCAGCGGGATCGCCAGGCGGCTCTTGAGGGCCCAGAGCTTGTCCAGCCCTTCGATCTCGACGATGAGGCTGTCGTTGTCGATGCGTACCTTTGCCATGGAAAGCTCCTTCAGCGTTGCGGTTGGTGAATCCGGTCGAACAGGACCGTGCCGGCGCGGGCGGCGTCGACCCCGGTGCGGACCCGCAGACGCAGGCCGAGGATCGCCGCGGTGAGCGCGTAGGTCAGGGGTGACGGCGGGTCGTCGGCGGTCGCCGCGCCCTCGCCCAGGGTGAGATCGATGGCAGCGTCGAAGTCGCGCATGGCGCGGGCGACTTCCTCGGCCACCTCGGAGTCCACCGGCGCGCGTTCGACCACGGCCAGCAGCAGCAGGTCTAGGTCGGGGCTCGCGGTGTCGGCCACGAACATGTCCCGCAATGCTCGTGCCGGGTCGGGGGCCGCGGTGACCTTCGCCAGCAGTGGCCGGACCTGATGCTCCAGGTGCCACCGCAGGGCGACCAGGTACAGCCCGCGCTTGCTGCCGAAGACCTTGTACAGGCTGTTGCGGTGCACGCCGAGGTGCGTCACCAGGTCGTCGACGGAGATGCCGTCGTACGCCCTGGCGGCGAACAGGCTTGCCGCCGCCCTGATCACTTCGGTCTCGTCGAATGCTCTCGGTCGGCCCATGGAAGGACCCTAGCCGGTTTAGGAACGATCAGTCAAGAACGCTCGTTCCTAAACCCGGTTGCCGTCTCGCGAAGATCGCCAAGCACAACGGCTGGCACGGGTGGCACCGGAGATGTGCTCCGATGCCACCCGCTCCGCTTTCCGATAGCGGTTCAGCCCCAGTGCGTCATGTCAGCCTTCGTGCGGGCCTTCGCTGACCCGCCGGACGTCGACCTCGACGTCGAGCCCGCTCTCGGTGAAGACGTCGACGAACCGCTTCGCCCACTCGACCGCCTCCTCCTTCGACCGGACCTCGATCAGCCCGAACCCGGCGATCAGCTCCTTGGTCTCGGTGAACGGCCCGTCGGTGACGGTCTTCTTGCCCTTGGTCGCGGTGATCCGCGCCGACTCCTCGCTGCTCTTGCAGAGCCCCTCGGCGGCCAGCAGGATCCCCGCTCTGGAGACCTCCTCCATGTAGGCGCCCATCCGCTTCATGAACTCCGGCGACGGCTCGAAGTTGCCGGGAACGGCCTCGTCCAGCTTGTGCATCAGCATGTAACGCATCTCAGTGCTTCCTCTCGGTGATCGTGTGCAGGGAAACCGCGGTGAGCCAGCCGAAGACCAGGGCCGAGCCGAGCACCATCCGGACGCTCACGCTGTCCTGGTCGGGCCAGGCCATGACGACGACCGTCGCCAGGGCGACGAGGACCGACGACAGTGCGCCCACCCGCCCGAAGCGGCGGGCGAAGACCAGGCAGGCGACGGTGAGCGAGCCGAAGGAGAGCATCGCCCCGACCCCGTGCCCGTAGGAGTGCCAACTCATCGTCTCGGGGTTGCCCTCCGGCGCGCCGGCCGGCCAGCCCATGCTCGGGTCGGCGCGCAGCACCCCGGCGACGATCAGCCCGCCACCGAGCACCGCCACCAGCGCCGGCCCCCACGCCGCGGCCGGTCCGCCGCGCAGCGCCCGCCGGAAGCCGGCCGCCCCGGCGAGGGCCAGCAGCCCGGAGAGGACGAAGTTGGCGATCTGGATCCAGCCGTACTCGCCGAGGGCGAGCAGGCTGAGCGGCTGCCGGCTCAGGTCGAAGCCGTCCCGGGTGAACGCCTGGGCGAGGCCCAGCCCGAGGAACAGCGGCCCGGCGGCGGCGCCCGCGGCGAGCAGGGTGGCGGTCGAGACAACCCGTGTGGTCCCGGCCTGGGTGAGCGTCGTACTGGTCATCTCGATCTCCTCGTCATCGGTTCTCGCTGACGCGTCGATCGGGGCGACCCGGATCCGACATGGGTTCTCAAGATTTTTTATTCGTCGCAGGCGGCGGCCCGGTCGAGCAGCAGGGCCCGCTCGCGGGCGTTGCCGGTCAGCGACGCCGCCCGCTCGAACTCGGCCCGTGCCTCCGCGTGCCGGCCCAGCTTGAAGAGCAGGTCGCCGACCACGCTGGGCAGCAGGTGGTAGCCGGCCAGCGCCGATTCGGACTCCAGCTCCCGCGCCAGTTCGAGGCCGGCGGCCGGCCCGTCGGCCTGGGCGACGGCGACGGCCCGGTTCAGTTCCACCACGGGCGAGGGCACGAGCCGGGCCAGTTCCGCGTAGAGGGTCGCGATCCGCGCCCAGTCGGTCTCTTCCGGGGTACGCGCCCGCGCGTGGCAGGCCGCGATCTCGGCCTGGAGGGTGTACGGGCCGGGGTGGTCGGTGCGGGCCCTGTCGAGGGCGGCGAGGCCGCGCCGGATGAGCAACTGGTCCCAGCGGCTGCGGTCCTGGTCGTTGAGGAGGATCGGCGTGCCGTCGGGGGCGGTGCGGGCGCGGGTACGCGACGCCTGGATCTCCAGCAGCGCGGCCAGCCCGTGCACCTCGGGCTCGTCGGGCATGAGCCCCTGCAGCAGCCGGGCCAGACGGAGCGCTTCCTGGCAGAGGGCGGGGCGCATCCAGTCGTCCCCGGCCGTGGCCGAGTAGCCCTCGTTGAAGATGAGGTAGACGACTTCGAGAACCGAGTCGAGGCGTTCGGCGGCTTCGGCCGGGCCTGGCACCTCGAAGGGGATCTTGGCGGTGGCGAGGGTCTGCTTGGCCCGGGTGATGCGCTGCCCGACGGTGGGTTCGGTGGTGAGGAAGGCGCGGGCGATCTCGCCGGTGGTGAGGCCGCCGAGCAGCCGCAGGGTGAGCGCGGCGCGGGCGATCGGCGACAGGATCGGGTGGCAGGCCACGAAGATCAGCCGCAGCAGGTCGTCCTCGATGTGCTCGTCCAGCGCGGCGTCGAAGTCGGGGGTGACCTGCTCGTCGAGGTCCCGGCCGAGCTCGGCGAGCGTACGCTGCTGGGTCTGTCTGCGGCGCAGCATGTCGACGGCCCGGCGCTTGCCGACGGTCGTCAGCCACGCCCCGGGATTGGCCGGCACACCGTCGCGCGGCCACTGCTCCAGCGCGGCGACCAGCGCGTCCTGGGCCAGCTCCTCGGCCTGGCCGACGTCGCGGACCAGCGCCGCGATGCCGGCGACCACCCGGCCGGCCTCCATCCGCCACACCGCCTCGACGGTGCGCCGCGCGTCGGACTCCCCCATGGGCACATCTCAGCAGGCCGGTCCGACGTTCACCAGCACCGGGGTGGGCAGGCACGATGGCGGGATGGACGAGGACGAGTGGTACCGCCGCCACGGCCTGCGCCCGGCCGACCTGGGGCCGGTGCGCGCCCTGCTCCGCGAGCAGACCGCGCTGGGTGCCCACAACGACAGTGCGCTCATCCACCTCGCCTGCGTGCAGTTGTTCCTGCACGGTGACCTGGCCGACGTGCCGCTGATCTGGCGGGCGAAGCACTCCAGCTTCGACGCCGCCTGCTCGGTGGAGTGGCAGCTGCTCTGCGGCGCGGGCCGGGACCGCACCCTCGATCACCTGCGGGCGCTCGGCACGGCGGAGGCCGGGGAGGTGGTGGCGTACCTGTCGTCGGTCCACCCGGAGGACGTGGCGGCCTTCAGCATCGACGAGCAGTCCCGGTGGTACGCGGAGTACTACGAGGCAGAGGAAGTGTCGTAGCCGGCTCGTAGCCTGGCGCGGTCAACGACGATCGCTGGGAGGCGACGTGCTCGACCACTTCTCCGTCATGGTGCGCGACCTGCCGGCCAGCGCCGCCTTCTACGACGCGGTGCTCGCCCCGCTGGGCGGTCGGCGGATCATGGAGCCCGGCCCGATCGGCTACGGCGTCGACAGTCCCGACTTCTGGCTGGTCCCCGCGCCCGCCGAGGCCGGCACGTCGCTGGAGGCACACATCGCCTTCACCGCCCCCGACCGGGCCGCCGTGCAGGCGTTCCACGACGCCGCGGTCGCGGCCGGTGCGGAGGTGCTGCACGCGCCGCGGGTGTGGCCGGAATACCACCCGACCTACTTCGGGGCGTTCGTCCGCGACCCGGACGGCAACAACGTCGAGGCCGTCTGCCACCGGCCGGAGTGAGGCGTCCCCGCTTCCCGGCCGGCCTCGGGACCCGGTGCGGCAACACCGGTCCGGCGGCGGCCCGGCGCATCGGGCGCCGGGCCGCCGCGCTACCACCGGGTCCCGGTCGTTGAACCGGGCGGGTCCACGAGGGCCCGGACAGGAGGTGGCATCCGGTGTTCGAGGGCTTCGCGGAGGTGGACGTTGTCACCTCCGACACGACGATCCACGGGCGGCGGGGTGGTGACGGGCCGCCGGTCCTGCTGCTGCACGGCATGCCCGAGACGCACCTCATGTGGCACCGGGTCGCGCCCAGGCTCGCGGAGCGGTTCACCGTGGTCGCCACGGACCTGCGCGGTTTCGGCGACAGCGGTGCGCCGCCCAGCGCGCCGGACCACGCCCCGTACAGCATGCGGCGGGTGGCCGCCGAGCAGGTGGAGGTCATGCGGCTGCTGGGCTACGACCGGTTCGCGGTCGTGGGGCACGATCGCGGCGGGCGGTGCGCGTACCGGATGGCGCTGGACCATCCCGACGCGGTGAGCCGCCTCGCGGTGCTCGACATCGTGCCCACCGGCGACGCGTTCGACCGGGCCGACATGGCCTTCAGCCTGGGGTTCTGGCTCTGGTCGTTCCTGGCCGCGCCCGAGCCGGTGCCGGAGCGGCTGGTCGCGCGGGCGCCGGAGGTCATCGTCGATCACATGCTCGACGATCTGTCGGAGGTGCCGGACGCCTTTCCCGCGGCCGTGCGGGCGGAGTACGTGGCGAAGCTCGGCAGGCCGGAGGCCGTTCACGCGATCTGCGAGCAGTACCGGGCGGCGGCGACCCTCGACTACGAGCACGACCGGGCCGACCGGGGCCGGCGGCGGATCGGCTGTCCGGTGCTGGCGCTGTGGGGGCATGCCGGCCCGGTGGCGACGTGGTACCGGCCGCTCGAGGTGTGGCGGGCCTGGGCGGACCAGGTCGAGGGCGGTCCGGTCGCGGCCGGGCACTTCCTGCCCGAGGAGGCGCCCGACGAGACGCTGCGGCACCTGCTGGCGTTCCTCGCTTGACCGCCGCAGGGGGCACGATGGGCACGTGGACATCGAGCCGGTCGACTGCGCGCCCGTCCGGGCGTTCCCGCGCGCGTGGCTGCGGCAGCGCTGGCAGGACCTCACCTTCCTGCACTGGGCGGTCGAGCCGGAGGTGGTCGCGCCGCTGCTGCCCGCCGGCACCCGCCCCGACACCCTCGACGGGCTCAGCTACGTCGGGCTGATCGGCTTCCGGATGGTCGGGCTGGGCCTCGGCCGGGGACCGGGGGTGCCGTACTTCGGCACCTTCTGGGAGACCAACGTCCGGCTCTACTCGGTCGACGGCACCGGGCGGCGGGCCGTGGTGTTCCGCTCGCTGGACGCCTCCCGGCTGGTGCCGGTGCTGGTCGCGCAGCTGAGCCTGCGGCTGCCGTACAAGTGGTCGGCGATGCGGCTGGACCGGGACGGGGACCGCCTCACCTACCGCTGCCGGCGCCGCTGGCCCGGCCCGGCCGGCGCGTCGAGCCGGATGGCGGTCCGGGTCGGTGCGCCGATCGCCGACCCGACCCCGCTGGAGCACTTCCTCACCGCCCGCTGGGGCCTGCACACCCGGGCGTACGGGCGCACCCTGCACCTGCCGAACTGGCATCCGCAGTGGCCGCTGCACCGGGCCGAGCTGCTGCACCTCGACGACGGCCTCGTTGCCGCCGCCGGGTTGCCGCCGCCAGCCGGACCGCCGGTGAGCGTGCTCTACTCGCCCGGCATCCCGGTCGTGTTCGGCGGCCCGGCACCGCTGCCCTGAGGTGTCAGCGAAAGCGGGTGTGGGTGCCGCGCGGCAAGCCCGGCCGGCAGCGGCGGACCCGGTCGGCGGCCAGCCGTCCGCCCACCGCGCCGTGGTCGTCATCGTCATCACCCACCCGCACGCGGGCGACGAGGCGTGCGCGGCCCTCGGGGCGCTGCGGACCGCCGAGGTGGAACTGGCGCAGCCGCTGGGCGAACGGGCGGTCCTCGAGGTGCGGCAGGGCCTGCCGGTCCCGGCGACGATCGCCGGATAGGTCTTTGAAGTACGGCAATCTCCCTGTCAACGTTCGCTCAGTTTCCGTGACCTCGTTGGTCACCTGCGGCCGAAACGATCACCGGGTCCCCGGCCGACCTCCGAGCGAATGGCGGGTCCACCGTGTCCTCCGCGCACCGTGCTCTGCGTCTATTGTGGGCGGCATTCGCACTGGCGCTGGTGGGCGCGCTGGTCCCGGACCCGGCCTCGGCGCATCCCTTCGGCGCCCCACAGCAGATTGAGGTCGCCGGTGAGGGCGATCATCGTGTTCGGGTCCGCTGGCTCGTCGGCGGAGCCGACGACCTGACGCTGCTCGGCATCGACCTCGGCGTGCTGCCGAAGGACCGGGTGATGCTGGACGGTGCGGTGACCTACGAGGACTCCGACGCCGAGGCGATGACCAAGGCCTCCGAGCTCGCCGGGTACCTGACCGAGCGGATCATCGTGACCCAGGACGGGCGGTCCTGCGACGGCGAGGTGAGCATCGCCGGTGACCTGACGAAGGACGGCGCCGAGGTGCTTTTCACCTGCCCCGAACCGGTGAGCACGGTGACCGTGACGTCCCGGATGCTCACCGACCTGCACGAGGCCTACCGGACGCTCGCGCGAGGCCCCGGCGGCCAGAAGGCCGTGTACGACGCCCGGCACGAGTCGGCCGACTGGAACGTCTCGGCCGGCGGGGGCACCCGATCCGACCTTGCGCCAACCCGATCTGCGGTGGCTACGGACGAGAGCGCCCGGCAACTCCTCGTCGTCGGAGGCGTCATGCTGGCCGCCGTCGCGGCCGGAATCTTCTGGTACCGCCGACGGCGACGAAGGGCCTGACACATGGATGCGACCACCAGCATCGGCACCGTCCTCCTCGGTTCCGGTCCTGCCGTCCACCTCGCCATCGGTGATCTCTTCGGCGCCGCCGGGTTGGGCGATCGGCTGATCGAGACGGTGCAGTCACCGGGTTTCGTGCCGGTGGCGCTGGTGATCGCGTTCCTGGCCGGGGCCGCACACGGGCTCGCGCCCGGCCACGGCAAGAGCCTCGCCGCGGCGTACCTGATCGGTTCCCGCGGCCGGGTCCGCGACGCCGCCTGGCTGGGAGTCTCGGTGGCCGTCATGCACACCGTCTCGGTGCTGGCCATCGCTGTCGCCTGGACCTTCTTCTCCCTCTCCGACCTGGTCAGCCTGGAGCGCCTGACCACCGGGCTCCAGCTGGCCGCCGGCCTGACCGTCGTCGCCGTCGGGCTCTGGCTGCTGCGACGCCACCTGCGCGGGCGCGGTCACAGCCATGCCCACAGCCACAGTCATGACCACAGCCACGGCCATGCGCATAGCCACAGCCATGACCACGGCCACACCTCGCGGCCGGGACTGCTCCTGCTGGGCGTGTCCGGCGGTCTGACGCCGTCGCCGGCGGCCTTCCTCGTGCTGGTGACCGGCATCTTCGCCGGCCGGGCCGGGTTCGCCCTGGTCCTGGTCGCCTGCTTCGGCCTCGGGCTCGCCGCGGTGCTCTTCACCGTCGGGCTTTTGGCGCTCACCGGCCGCTCCCTCGTGGTACGCGCCGGCTCCTCCCGCGCCCTCCTGCACGTGGCCGCGCGGGTGGCCCCCGTGCTGGCCGCCTGCGGGATCACCCTCATCGGCCTCGGCATCTCCGCCGCCGCCGTGGCCGGCCTGCCCGGCACCTGACCCGATCCCCGCGGATCGGCGACCAGTGACCCACCACCAACACCAGAAGAACCCGCAACCAAAGGAGATGTCGTGACGACACGACTCGCGATCGCCCGAGGGTGGCGCCGGCTCGGCGCGTCCGCCCTCGGGCTCGCGGTGGCCGCCGGCGCGCTGCTGTTACCCGCCCAGGACGCGCCGACGCTCGGCAGCGTCAACCAGGTCGCCGCGGCCGTCCCGGCCGCCGACGTGCTCGACGTCGCCTTCACCGGCGGCACCGCCACCGACCGGGCGCAGAACCTCACCCCCACCACCTGGGGCGCTCCGACCTACGCCACCGACACCACGTTCGACCACCAACTCCTGAAGGTGGACGGCGTCGACGACGCAATCTCCTTCGACTTCACCGACCAGTGGAGCCGGTTCTCCACCGGCTTTGCCATCGAGTGCGTCTTCCGGATCGACACCGCCATGCCGGTCAGCGGCGAGAAGGACCTCTGCTCCGACAAGGAGGGCGGCGGCTTCTCCGTCTACGTCACCGGCGGCAACCTCGGCACGATGGCCCACATCGGTGGCGGCTACAAGTCCGTGCTGACGCCGATCACCGGTAACCGCTGGTACCACGCCGTCTCGGCCTGGGACGGCCAGATGCTGCGCCTCTACCTCAACGGCCAGCTGGCCGGCTCCGCCGGCGCCACCGGCGCGCTCACCCCGCCCGCCGCGACCTCGCGCCGGTTCGTGATCGGTGCCGACGCGGCCCCCACCGGCATCGGGCAGGTCGCCCCGCCGGCCTCCTTCGCCGCCAGCAAGGTCTGGAGCCGGTCACTGACCGCCGCCGAGACGGCCGAGCTGGCCTCCGCGTACGGACTCGCGCCGCAGGTGCCCGTCGCCGACGTCCTCGACGTCGACTTCGACGACAGCACCCCGAAGGACGACGCGCAGAACCTCGCCGTCACCACCGTCGGCGAGCCGGTCATCGCGCAGGACAGCGCGGTGAAGGTGCCGGTCGCGTCCTTCGACGGCGCCAACGACGCGTACGCCTACGCGATGGGCGACGCGCAGTGGGCGAAGATCCGCAACCAGGTCTCGATCGAGTGCACCTTCAAGGACAACGGCACCCTGCCCAACTCCGGTGAGCACTCGGTGTGCTCGGAGAAGGAGAGCGGCGGCTACTCGATCGTGGTGTACGGCGACAAGCTGACCTTCGCCGTGTACGCCAACGGCGCGTACCGCAACGCCCAGGTGGCGATCTCCTCCGGCCGCTGGTACCACGCCGTCGGCACCTGGGACGGCGCCACGGCCCGCCTGTACGTCGACGGTGTCCTGGCCGCCTCGGTCGCCGCGCCCGCCCCGCTGGGGCTGCCGGGCGGCGCCGCCCGCAACAGCTTCTACGTGGGCGCCGACGCGGTCAACCAGTTCTGGGCGCCGGCGACCGTACGCAACGCCCGCATCTACTCCCGGGTCCTGGGCCTGGACGAGGTGCAGGCCCTCAACGTCGCCGCGCTCGGTGACGTCCGGGACGCGGGTGTCGCGGTCACCGCGACCGTGCCGGCCGAGGGTGCCCACCTCAGCCGCCCGACCGAGTTCCAGCTGACCGTCGCCAACCAGGGCAACGCCACCGGTTGGCGCTACCTGCTCGACGGCCAGCCCGTCCAGGTCGGCCAGGAGATCGGCGCCGGCCTGAAGTCCGGCGGCCACACCCTGGAGATCTCGGCGACCGACGTGTTCGGCAAGGCGGTCACCAGGACCGTCCGGTTCACCTCCGACGCCATCCCGACCGGTGGTGGCACCGACGTCGGCCAGGGCAGCGGCCGGGTCACCCTTTCGGCGATCGCCCACAACCCCGACGGCGGTGACGTCACCACCACCTTCAAGCAGGCCACCCCGAGCGTGCCGGCGGGCGGCTTCCAGGGCGTCGTCCCGGTCATGCCCTCCACCCTCGACTTTTCCTACACCGAGGGCGGCCAGATCGGCGCGAGCCCGCGCCCCGACGGCAAGCTCGCGAACAGCCCGTCCACCGGCACCATCCCGTTCCAGCGGTTCGACGTCCAGGTGCCGCCGTCGGGCGAGCGCCGCCAGATCCTGTGGAGCGGCGTGGTCGACCCCGAGCGGGCCGTCTCCCTGCTCGCCTGGAACACCGCCACCACGGCGTGGACCGAACTCGCCACCGCGCGCGGCCAGGCCGAGAGTGACACCACGCTGAAGGCCGCCGTCCGGCCCGAGGTTGTCGACAACGGCACGGTGCACGTCCTGGTGGTCGGTGTCGACCCGTTCGCCGACGACCTCGCGCCGCGCGACGGCTCGGCCGGCGCCCCGGCGAACCGGGACCACTTCGACGACCCCGCGTCGTACGACTTCTCCCTCGCCCACTTCACCGACACCCAGTACCTCGCCGAGGGCGCGGCCGGCGGCACGTACGACGACTTCGACGGCGTCGACGAGCCGACCGACAAGATGACGATGGAGGAGCGGGCGCTCTGGCAGAAGTCCTACCGGGACACCACCCGGTGGCTCGCGGCGAACGGCTCCGGCAAGAAGATCGCCTACACCGCGCACACCGGTGACGTCATCGAGAACGACTACTCCGACCCGCTCGCCAAGGACTCGAACGGCAACCTGCTCTACCCGGGCCTGGACGAGCAGGTGACCCGCGAGTTCCAGTTCACCTCGGAGGCGCAGCGGACCCTCGATGAGGCGGGCCTGGTCAACCAGGTCGTCGCGGGTAACCACGACAACCAGGGCGGCAACGAGACCGGCCCGGCGTCCCGCTTCAACCGGTACTACGGGCCGGACCGGTACTACGACGGCTCACAGAAGTGGCCGGCCGTGTCCAAGGCGTCCTACCACGCGTGGGACGAGACCACCGACGCGGCAGGCAACACGGTCACCCGGGGCAAGGACAACCAGAACAACTACGTCCTGTTCTCCGCCGGCGGTCTGGACTTCGTGGCCGTCGGCCTGTCCTACGGCGTCACCCAGGCAGAGGCCGGCTGGGCCAGCTCGGTGTTCCAGCGGTACCACGACCGCAACGGCATCCTGCTCACCCACGCCTACCTCGCCCCGTCCGGGACGCCGGACGGCCGCGGAGCCAACTTCTCCACCGACGGCTCCCGGGCCTTCTCGACCATCGTCCAGTCCAACCCGAACGTGTTCCTGGTCCTCGCCGGCCACGAGCACGGCGTCGGCACCAACCTCAAGACCGGCGTCGGCGTGACGGTGTCCCACGACGTGGTCGAGCTGCTCGCGGACTACCAGTTCTACAAGATGACCGCCGGCGAGCTGTGGCCGGAGAAGGTCGACGCCAACGGCAACCTCGACCTCAACGGCGACGGCACCGTCGACCACAAGGCGACCGACCTGCTTCAGTTCGGCGCCAGCTTCCTGCGCCTGCTGCAGATCGACGTCGAGCGGTCCGAGATGAGCATCGACACCTATTCGCCGATGCTGAACAACTTCAGCGCCACCGAGTACGACGACCGCAAGCGCTACAACGGCGCCGAGGACAACATGGTGCTGCCGATCGACCTGTCCAGCCGGACCACCAGCTTCGGCACGGACAGCCTGGTCGTCGTCACCCCGACCGACACGGTGATCGGCACGGCCACCGCGAAGTCGGGCTGGCCGGCCAGCGTGGCGTGGCAGGGCCTGACCGAGGGCGAGCTGTACGCCTGGACCAGCACCAGCCGCACCGGCGACGGTGACCAGGTCGGCTCGGCCGACCAGTTCGGCGGCTTCTTCACCGCCACCGCCGCCGGCACCGACGTCACCCCGCCGGTGCTCACCGTCCCCGCGTCGACCACGGTTCAGCAGGGCACGGACTTCGACCCGCTCGCCGGGGTCACCGCGGTCGACAACACCGCCGGCGACGTCACCGACAAGATCCAGGTGGTCGGCGCCGTCGACACCGGCACCCCGGGCAGCTACGCCCTCACCTACCTGGTCTCCGACACCAACGGCAACCAGGCGGTCGCCAGCCGCGTGGTCACCGTGACGAAGATCCCGACCGACGTGAGCATCCCGACGTCGGTCCGCGCCGACGACGTGACGGCCACCTGGCGCAAGAGCGTGAAGCTCACCGCCACGGTCACGCCGACCTCGGCGACCGGCCCCGTGCAGTTCCTCATCGGCGAGGACGTGCTGTGCGAGGCCCAGGTGAAGAAGGGCACGGCGACCTGCACCGTCGACCGGCTGCCCAGCCCCGGCACGCACCAGGTCCGGGCCGTCTACGGCGGCGACAGGAAGCACGCGCCGTCGTACGACGACTTCACCCTGACGGTGGTCGAGCGCCGGCGCTGATCGAAGGATTCATGCACCCCTGAGCGGGGCCGGCCTGATCAGGCCGGCCCCGCTTCCCGTCACCGTCAC
Source organism: Micromonospora sp. MH33 (assembly GCF_003013775.1). Taxonomy (NCBI): domain Bacteria; kingdom Bacillati; phylum Actinomycetota; class Actinomycetes; order Micromonosporales; family Micromonosporaceae; genus Micromonospora; species Micromonospora sp. MH33. The sequence goes on along the minus strand of NZ_MUYZ01000032.1, from coordinate 18,613 downwards.
CGTCACGGGACGTTGCCGCGGCGCAGGCCGCCGTGGACCAGTGTGGTGAGCCGTCAGCGCAGCGGGTCGTGGGTGCCGCGCGGGACGTCGGGCCGGCAGCGGCGGACCCGGTCGGCGGCCAGCCGCCCGCCCACCGCGAGGCCGTACTTCTCCACGGCCGCCAGGCCGTACGCGCTGCAGGTGGGCGTGTAGCGGCACTGGGCGGGCCAGCGGTGCGACAGCCAGCGGCGGTAGCCGAGGATGGCGGCACGGCCGGCGCGGTCCATGGCGGGCCCACGGACCACGCCGGCGGCCACCGAGCCGAGGGTCAGCAGCAGGGAGAAGAGGCCGAGGTCGCAGCAGCCCGGGCCGTCACAGTCAGGGACGTCGCAGTTGCACCAGTCCCGGTCCTTCTTCTTGTGGCGCCGCTTCCGCATGATCACCAGGCCATGATGCGACACGCGCGCCAGCGACCTGGGCCAGCGCCAGCACGCTCAGGCCGAACATCAGGACACCCAGGGGAAGATGGACCGACGGGACGTGCGCGATGCCCAGTACGACCTGGACCGAGGCGAGCACGAGGAACCCGGACGCGTGCCAGATCGGCCGGGGCGAGCCGCCGCCGGGCTTCCACGCCAGCACCGCCGCGAGCACGTAGAGCATCGACGCCCCGTACATGACACGGGCTCCGGCGCTGTGCAGCGTCTCCCCGTACGACGAGGTCAGCAGCAGTCCGGCGGAGATCGCCTGAAGGAAGATGGTCAGGGTCTGGAGGGCGATCGCGATCCGCAGGAACGTGGAGCTGCGTGGTGCCGTCGCCGTCACCTGGGTGGCCATGTCATTCCCCTTTTCCGCCCTCGGGCAGTAGGTCGATAAGGTCTCACCAGCCCGACGACGCGGGCCTGCGAAAGGTAAGGCGAGGGGGCGGCCGGGAGCGTGGGGACTGTCGCGACCAGCGCGGATGAGGTACTCGGCGAGCGACGCCAGCTGATCAACGTCGCTTACCGGCTGCTCGGTTCGGTGACCGAGGCCGAGGACGCCGTACAGGATGCCTACGCACGCTGGTACGGGCTGCCGCGAAGCCGGCGGGAGGAGATCCGGTCCCCGGGCGCCTGGCTGACGACGGTGACCAGCCGCATCTGCCTGGACCTGCTCGGCTCGGCGCGGGCCCGCCGGGAACGTTATGTCGGCGCGTGGCTGCCCGAGCCGCTGCCCGACCGCGGCGAGTGGGACCGCACGGCTGCGGCGGAGCCCACCGGCCGCGTAAACCCCGCCGACCAGATCGTGCTGGACGAGTCGGTGGCCATGGCCTTCCTCGTCGTCCTGGAGTCGATGACGCCCGCCGAGCGGGTGGCGTTCGTCCTGCACGAGGTCTTCCGGTACCCGTTCGCCGAGATCGCCGGCGTCCTGGAGCGGACCCCCGCGGCCTGCAAGCAACTGGCGTCCTCGGCCCGGCGGCGGGTGACGGTCGCGCCCGCCCCGGTGCCGGCCGCCGGGCAGGCCGACGTGGTGCGGCACGTCAAGAAGGCGTGGGAGACCAGGGACATCGCCGCCCTCGTCGCTCTCCTCAACCCGGCCGCCGTGATGACCGCCGACGGCGGCGGCATGGTGGGCACCGCCCTGCACCCGGTCGAGGGTGGCGCGCTCATCGCCCGGTACATGGTCGCCATCGCCGAGCGGGCTCCGGGGCTCGAACTCCTGGAACGGACGGTCAACGGCGTGCCTGGCCTGGTGGCCCGGCGGGCCGGCGTCGTCGAGACCGTGGCCTCGTTCGACGTCGCCGACGGGCGCGTCACCCGCATCTGGGTGGTCCGCAACCCCGAGAAGCTGCGGCCGTGGGGCTAGGCCGCCCTCCCTCCGCCGAGCGGGAGCGCCGGCCAGTTCGACCCGACCGGATCGGGTCCGGCGGGGTCGGGTAGGACGGATGCCGGGTGCCTAGCGTCGAGGGTGTCAACGGAAGGAGCACCGGGTGCTGGAGCGGCTCAACCAGGCCATGGACCACCTCGAACGCCACCTCGACGAACCGCTCGACGTGGCCGGGCTGGCCCGGATCGCCTGCACGTCGGAGCACCACTTCCGGCGGCTCTTCTCGGCCCTGGCCGGGATGCCGCTGTCGGAGTACGTGCGCCGGCGCCGGCTCACCCTGGCCGGCGCCGAGGTGCTGAACGGTGAGGCGTCGCTGCTCGACGTGGCGGTCCGCTGGGGGTACGGCTCGAACGAGGCGTTCGCCCGGGCGTTCCGCGCGGTGCACGGGGTCGGCCCGGCCGAGGCCCGGCGCACCGGCGCGGTGTTGCGGTCGCAGCCGCGGATGTCCTTCCGGCTCGTCGTCGAAGGGAGCACCAGCATGGACTACCGGATCGTGACCAAGGACGCCTTCCAGCTCGCCGGGGTGAAGGCCCGGGTGCCGCTGGTCCACGAGGGGATGAACCCGCACATCGTGGCGTTCATCAAGGGCCTCGACCCGGAGACGGTACGCCGGATCGAGGCGCTCTCCGACCAGGAGCCGCGCGGCATCGTCAACGTCAGCGACGACCTGGCCGGCTCCCGGGACGAGGGCACCGAGCTGGACTACTGGCACGCGGTGGTGACCGGCGCGGACGTGCCGGAGGACCTGGACCGCCTGCCGGTGGCGGCCGGTTCCTGGGCGGTGTTCACCGTGTCGGGCGAGTTCCCGCAGGCGGTGCAGTACCTGTGGCGGGACGTGTTCACCCAGTGGTTCCCGTCCAACCCCTACGAGAGCCGCCCGGGGCCGGAGATCTCGAAGGTGCGGGTGTCGGCGGACGGCAGCACCGCCGACGCCGAGCTGTGGATCCCGGTGCGTCAGGCCGCGGCGGCGGCCCGTTCCAGGTAGGCCGGCACGTCGCCGAGGTGGTAGGGGTGCTCGCTCGGCTCGATGCCGGCGAGGAACATCGCATACACGGCGGCCATCCGCAGGTGGGCGACGGGGCCGAGCAGCTGCACGGCGCGCTCCGGGTCGCTGCCCGGCACGTCGGCCCGCCAGCGGGCGGCCCAGGCGTCGAGCAGCCGGGCGGCGACGGGCGGATCGAGGGTCTCGGTGAGCCGCAGGATGTCGAAGGGGGGTGGCCGACGAACGCGTCGCCCCAGTCGATGACCACTCGCCGGGTGCCGTCGCCGCGCACGTTGCCCGGGTGCAGGTCGCCGTGCACGAGGGTGTCGGGCAGGCCGCAGTCGCGGACCTGGTCGAGCCGGTCGTCGAGGCCGGCGAGCAGGTCGGCGGCCACGGTCCGGTCGTGCGGGGCCAGCCGGTCGCGGATCCAGCCGGCCAGTGCCGGCCCGCGCCGATCGGGTACGCCGGCCGCGACGAGCCCGGCGGCCTCACCGGCGGCGCGGAGCTGGACGGCGTGGTGCTCGGCGGCGACGGCGGCCCGTTCCGCCTCGTCGGCGCCGTAACGGTCCTCGCCGGGCACGTGGTCGAGCAGGATCCGGCCGGTGTCGTCGGCGGCGAGCAGGGTGGGGGCGGTCGTGTGCGCGGCGGCGCCGAGCCAGCGCAGCACGGCCGCCTCGTGCCGGAGGAACGGGGGCACCTGCTTGAGCCAGGCGCTGCCGGCCGGGTCGTCGAGCCGCCAGATCGCCGACAGGTTCCAGGTGCGGTGCTGCGCCACGGCGGTGACCGGCCGGCCGAGGCGGCGCAGCTCACCGGTGGCCCAGGCGACGCTGCGGGCCGGGCCGCCGGGCTCGGCGTACGGGGCGCGCAGCGGGTGCGGGGTCAGGTCGACCGGCGCCGGGGTCAGGGGTACGGCGGGTGGGGCGGTGACCTGACCGAGGTAGGTGAGGTGACCGCCGGGCGGCTCGGGACGGTCGCCGGCGAGCAGCCGCAGCACGGCGACGTCGACGCCGTAGCGGCGGCGGGCCTCGTCGACGATCGAGCCGACCTGCTGCCACCACGGCTCCGGCACGTCGTACGGGGGCAGGGCGCCGAGCGGCCGGCCGGCGGGGTCGAGCAGGACCAGGGTCACGGTGCGGGACACCTGGCGGACGGTAGCCGCGCGTCCCTGAGGGACGCGAACGGTTAATCGGGGGTCGGTGGGGGTCCAGCCCGGATGTCCCCGGCCCGGCCGGCGAGCAGGCTCAGGCCATGACCCTCACCGATATCCGGACGCGTCCCGCGTACCCCTGGTTGCGGCCGGTGGCCGTGGCCGCGTCGCTGCTGCTCCTCGGCTACGGCCTGCTCCGCCTGATCGACCGTCTCGACGGGCACAGCGACAAGGGCGCCTGGGCGTGGAACACCGGGCACAGCCTGTTCCTGTTGGGCATCCTCGGCTTCGCCGCGCTGATCGTCGGGCTGCACGGCGTGCTGCGTACCCGCTCGACCCGGCTGCGGGCGGTGGACGACGCGGCCGCACTGGCCGGCCTGGTCGGCGCGGCCGCGTTCGTCTGGGTGATCCTCGGCGACCTGTTCCCGCGCTTCGCCGACGCGGTGCAGACGCCCGACGCGGTGCTGCTCGGCGGGCCGGCGCTGTTCGAGTTGGGCCTGCTGGTGCTGCTGTACCGGGTCGCCGCGGCGCGGCTGCTGCCGGTGTGGGCGCCGGTGCTGGTGCTGGTCGGGTTCGTGGCGATCGGGGTGAACCTGGACCTGTTGCCGGTCGGGGCGGCGCTGGTCCTCGCCGGCCTGCTGCCGCTGCGTCCGGCGCCCCGCCCGGCGCGCATTGGGTAGGGTCCGGGCATGGAGCAGCGGGTCAGCCTCATCACCCTCGGCGTGGCCGACCTGGCCCGGGCCCGGGCCTTCTACGAGCGGCTGGGCTGGCGCGGCCAGGAGGTCGAGGAGACCGTCTTCTTCCAGGCCGGTGGCCTCGCCGTGGTGCTGTGGGGACGGAGCAGGCTGGCCGACGACGCCGGCCTGGCCGACCCGGGCGGGGACGGCTTCGGCGGGCTGAGCCTGGCGCAGAACGTGCGCAGCCGCGCCGAGGTCGACGAGATCCTGGGCCGGGCCGCCGAGGCCGGCGCGACGGTCACCCGGCCGGCCCGGGACACCTTCTACGGCGGGTACGCGGGCTGCTTCACCGACCCGGACGGTCACGTGTGGGAGATCGCCTGGAACCCGGGTTTCCCGCTGGCCGAGGACGGCTCGCTGACCGTCCCCGACCTCGGCGGCTGAGCAGTCAGGTCCAGAAGGTCCGGCTGAAGCCGTGTTGCCGGCGACGCCTGGCGCTGCCCGCCGGTCAGGCTGATTGTGCCGTCGCGGCACTGCACCACCAGCTGCGGCCGGACCAGAAGCCGGGCACGCACTCGAACCAGTCGCAGACACCTGCGGCTGGTTTGCGGATCCGGGAGCCGCCGCAGAAGTCGTACCCGTAGGGGTTGGCCGGGGCGCCGCAGCGGCGTGACGAACCCGGACCACACCGTCGTCTTGGCGCTGAGCAGTCCGAGGACGTTATCGGACGTGGGCGGCGCCGCGCTGTTCGCCACCGAAGGCAGTCGATGAATGGCCGTGATGGTTGGTGACGGGACAACTGTGCCCGGAATGACGGCAGCGGCACTGCGCGCCGCCTGCTTGTCGACGTACCTGCGGCGAGCCCGATCCTTGGCGTGCCCGCGCGCGGGTTGTTCGCCTCGCAGAAGGTGGTGGTCGACGCCGCCTGGTCGATGTCGACCTCCGCCGACCTGGCGCTGCCTTATGTCGACGCTCCCTACCCGCGCGGGTACCGGTTCTCCAGTCGGGTCAGCAATCAGATCATCACGGCGACCATCACGGACGTGAAACCGCGCGGCGGTTCGACGAGGTCGTCTCCATGCGTGGACACCCGGACTCGCTGGCCGCACCGGCGTGATACTGGGCGCCCTGCGCGCAAACCGGCGTGCTCGCTGATCGCGTCATCGGCGCCCTCGGCGGGTAAAGGCCGCCCGCTGCCGCTCCCTCAGCCGGGGGACGGTGCTAGCTCGAAGGAGGGATGTGAGGCCTCACCCGGTTCAAGACGATGACCTCAGGACCGGGGAGAAGGAGAGCCATGAAGCAGTCAACGACGCGTGAGAGTGCGACGCCGACCCCGCCGCGGTGGGCGGTGTGGACTGCGTACGCGGTGCCCCTCTGCGTGCTGCCGTCGGCAGTGTGGCGCGCCACCGGGGTGGTCGACGGCAGTGTCACCATCGCGAACGGGGGATGGTACCTTCTGCTGCTCTCCGGCCTGTCCATGGGATTCGCGCTGCTCACCCTCGGCCTGGTATACCACTGGGGCGAGCGGGTCCCCGGCTGGGTGCCCGGCCTCGGCGGCCGGGCGATCCCGGTCCGCGTGGCGGTGATCCCTGCGCTGATCGGGGCTCTGCTGCTCATCGCGATATGCGCGTACGCCGTGCTCAACATGGCGTTCCACCTTGTCGACCGGGGGCCCGTGCTAATCGGTCGGGGCGACATCGAACGGCCTCCGCCCGGGTCGCGGATCCTGGCACACTACGTCCCCTTGCTCGCGTGGGGGCCAATGGTTCTGGCGCTGACCGCGAACTACTGGCGCCGACGCACCCGGTCCGCCACGACCCTCCGCACCGAGGTAGTCGTCTCATGACGAGGACGCGCGTGCAACCGCGGGTACGTCCGGTGCTGCTGGCAGCAGGATGGGCGGGGGTGGCTTGGCTCATCCTGGTCGCCCCCGGCAACGTGGTCATGCGCCTCGTGTTCGGCATGTTCGACGACCCGTTACTGGTTCGGCAGGTCCTCTTCGCCGCGCTGGGACTGATAGTCGCCCTCGTAACCGGGTACTACGGCCTGCGCACCTCCACCCGTCGACCGGATGCACGCCCCGACGGGACGATCCGTCCCGCGCGGTGGGTCACGGCAGTGACCTGGGCGGCAGCGACGGTACCGCTGCTGGGGTTCGCAGTTCCCCACCTGCTGTGGGCGCTGGGGGTACCGTTCGGCATCACGGGATCGAAAGCCAAGGCGATCGATGCCGCGTCCAGCGCTTCGGTGGTCTTCTGGGGCCTGCTCGTGGCCGGCCCGATGGCGGGAGGCCTACTGACTCTGGGGTTGATCCGGCCGTGGGGCCAGGTCGTTCCGTCCTGGGTGCCACGTGCGGCGGGCCGACGGGTGCCACGCTGGCTTCCCGTCGTCCCTCCCGCAGTGGTGGGCATGTTGGTCGGCCAGTACGGGGCGATGATGTCCGGCTGCCTGGCCCTCGGCTTCACCCGAAGGTGCGCCCCCGACGGGGGCACGGAGGCCCTCGACAGTAACTGGGCACTCTCCGCCACCTACCCGGTCTTCCTGCTCTGGGGCGGCTTCCTGCTCGCTGCCGTTGTCGGCTACGTCCACACCACCCGTGCCAGCGGGCGGCTCGGGTTCGTCGCCAGCCATGAGGGCACGAAGCTCAATCTGCGATGAGCGGAAGCTCGACCGGCTCGGCCGCGGCGCCGGCCGGCGCGGAGTGCTGCGGCGCGGGGCGCGCCGGCAGTCGCGAGTGCCGGTGGTTGCGCACGGCGACTTCGCAGGTGACGAGGCGAACCGGCGCGGGCGGTACGGCGAACGGTCCCGGCCCCCAGCGCACCCAGAGCGCGACCCGGCCGGCGTCGGCCTCGGCGAGCAGCTTCTCCACCGTACGCCGGCGGTCGGTGCGGTCCACCTCGATCACGACAGGACGAGCGGCGGGGCGAGCGAAGGCGACGTCCACGACCGAGTGCCGGTTCTGGTACGGGGCGGGCAGCGGGACGACACTCGCGGCGCGCCGGTACACCCGGAAGCCGTGGGCCTCACCCCATGCGGCAACCGCGTCGACAAGCAGCGCGGTGACCTCGTCGGTCGACCGGTCCGCGAAGGTGAGTGCGTCCAGGTGCGCCGCGAGCGAGGCGGCGAGCGCGTCGTCGTTCACCGTTCACTCCGATTGCCACGCGGGACGACCAGCCCGCTCTCGTAGGCGACGATGATCGCCTGCGCCTGATCACCCTCGGCGTGGCCGACCTTGCCCGCCCCGGGCATTCTACGAGCGGCTCGGCTGGCGCGGCCAAAAGGTGGGCGAGACCGTCTTTCTTTCAGGCCGGCGGCCCCGCCGTGGTGCTCTACGGGCGGAGCAGGTTTGGCGACGAAGGCTTCCCGCTGGCCGAGGACGGCTCGCTGACCGTGCCCGACTTCGGCGGCTGAGCGGTCAGGTCCAGAAGGTCCGGCGGAAGCCCTGGTGGCCGGCGCACGACTCGCGCTGCCCGCCGGTCAGGCTGACCGTGCCGTCGCGGCACTGCACCAGCCAGCCGCGGCCGGACCAGAAGCCGGGCACGCACCCGAACCAGTCGCAGATCCCGGCGTCCGGCTTGCGGATCCGGGTGCCGCCGCAGAAGTCGTACCCGTAGGGGTTGGCCGGGGCGCCGCAGCGGCGTTCCGCGGCCGGCTGGGGCGCGATGCCCCGGGACGGCGTGGTGGTCGGCGCGGTCCGGGTGCGCTGCGGCTTGGGGCCGGGTTTGACCTGGACGGCGGGAGCGATCGGCGGGGGCGCGGGGGTGGCGGTGGCCACCGGGGTGGCGGCGGAGGCCAGCTCCGAGCCGGGGCGCACCGGCGGGTCGGACTCGAAGAGCATCGCCGGCACGATCAGCGCGAGGGCCGCGCCGACCGCCACGGTCCGCCGCCCACCGGGCAGCAACGCGGTGACCCGGGCCTGCGCGGGGGTGAGCACGGCCGGCCGCGCCGGCCGCACCGCGTCGTGCTCCGCGATCAGCTCGTCGAGCTGGGCGACGACCGCGGCGCGCTGCTCGATCGCGTCGGCGAAGGCCAGCGTGAGCTTGAACCGGAAGTCGGCCACCGCGCCGGTGGGCAGCAGGAGACCGGAGGTACGCCGCCGGTCGAGGACCTGGATCAGCGTGACCGGCGCCCCGGGGTCGTGGGACAGCCCGGTCATCCGCCCGTACGTCCAGTCGCGGCGGCCCCGACCGCCGAGCAGCACGAGACGCCGGTTGGTGAGCACGGCGAGCCCGGCGTCGGCGACCTTCACCCCTTCGGGGCGACGCGGGCGCAGCATCGGCGGTTCCGGGTCGACGGTCAGCTCGGGGGCCGGCAGCACGGCGGTGTGCCGGACCTCGACCAGTTGCGCGGCCGGCAGGGTCCAGAAGACCACCTCGCCGGGGGCCAGCTCCATGGGCAGGCCCGCGCCGGCCTCGGTCGAGCCGTGGAAGGACCCGGCGAGGGTACGCAGCCGCCGCAGCTCGTCGTCGCGGCGTCGCCACGCGTCGTCGGCCGCGCGGAAGGCCCGCTGCCGCCGGTCGTTCTGCCGGTGCGCCCACCGGTAGCGCCATGTGGAACCCGTCGAATCAGTCATCGCCACGCCGACTCCTCCGCCGCGCGAGCCCACCAATCGGGGTGTCACTCATGTCAACGGCGGCCCAGGGGTGGCAAGACACGCCAAAGTCACCAATTTGACCGATCGGATGATTGCGCGACACGTTAGGCGGAAACTTTCGCGTCGGTTCACGGCGGCGGCGGCCGCACCCCCGGCGGCCCCACTTCACCATGCGAGGGGGTCGGTGCGTCGGTAACGTCAGCCGCAGGGCGGGACGCGCCGCGACCCCCGGGGACGCGAGGAGGTGCACCGGTGGGTGACCCGGCCGTCGTGGTGGGGGTGGACATCGGCACCACCAGCACCAAGGCGGTCGCGTACGACACCGGCGGCCGGCAGCTCGCCACGCACTCGATCGGCTACCCACTGGAGGAGCCGCACCCCGGCTACGCCGAGCAGGACCCGGTACGGATCTTCGACGCGGTGGTGGAGTCGATCCGGGCGGTGGTCGGGGAGCTGGGCCGGCCCATCGCCGGCCTGTCGTTCAGCACCGCGATGCACAGCCTGATCGGGCTGGACGCCGGCGGCACCCCGCTCACCCCCTCGGTCACCTGGGCCGACTCCCGGGCCGCCGCCCAGGCCGAGCGGCTGCGCGCCGTCCCCTCCGGGCTGGCCATCCACCGGCGCACCGGCACCCCCGTGCACCCGATGGCGCCACTGCCCAAGCTGGTCTGGTTCGCCGAGCAGCAACCGAAGCTGCACGAGCGGGTCGCGCACTGGGTCGGCATCAAGGAGTACGTGCTGCTGCGGCTGGCCGAGGCACTCGTCATCGACCACTCGGTCGCCTCCGCCACCGGCCTGATGGACATCTACCGGCTGGCCTGGGACGCCGAGGCGCTCGGCATCGCGGGGATCACCGAGGAGCAGCTCCCGCAGCTCGTCCCCACCACCCACGTGCTGCCCGGGCTGACCGCCGAGGCGGCCCGGGCCACCGGCCTGCCCGCGGACACCCCGCTCGTGGTGGGCGCCGGCGACGGGCCGCTGGCGAACCTGGGGCTCGGCGCGGTCCATCCCGGCGAGGTGGCCTGCTCGATCGGCACCAGCGGGGCGATGCGGGTGATGGTGGAACGCCCCGGCGTCGACCCGCTCGGCGGCGTCTTCTGCTACGCCCTGACCGAGCACCGCTGGGTGGTCGGCGGGGCGATCAACAACGGCGGGATCGTCCTTCAGTGGGCCAACGAGGCGCTCGCCCCCGAGCTGGGCGAGCACGCCGAGGAGGAGCTGCTCGACCTGGCCGCCCGGGCACCGGTCGGCTCCGGCGGTCTGATCATGCTGCCGTACCTGCTCAGCGAGCGGGCACCGCACTGGAGCGCGCTGCCCCGCGGCGCGTACGTCGGGCTGACCCACGGGCACGGCCGGGCGCACCTGGTCCGGGCCGCGCTGGAGGGGGTCTGCCAGCAGCTCGCCCTCGTCCTCGCCTCGGTCCGGGCGGCCGGCAACGAGGTACGCGAGGTCCGCGCCAGCGGCGGCTTCGCCCGCAGCCCGCTGTGGCGGCAGATCCTCGCCGACGCGCTCGGCCTGCCGGTGCGCTTCCCGGCCGGGCACGAGGGCTCCAGCTTCGGCGCCGCGCTGCTCGGCATGCAGGCGCTCGGCCTGATCGAGTCGATCGAGGTCGCCGCCGACCTGGTCCGCATCGAGGAGACGGTCCGTCCGGATCCCGCCTCCGCCGCCACGTACGCGGCCCTGCTGCCGCTCTTCTCCGAGCTGTACGACGCGCTCGTCCCGACGTTCGCGTCCCTGCGGCGGCTGGCTCCGAGCCTGCCGCCGGAACCACCACCCACCGCTCCTCCCCAGTGATCGCCCGTACCGGAGGCACGGACGACTACCGAAGGTCGTGATTGCCGTGGTCACACTGCTCGCCGCACCGGCGGAACCGCTCACGAACGCCGGTGACACCCAACTCGTCATCGCCGCCCTGCTCGGCATCGCCGCGGTGGTGGTGCTGATCGCCTGGGGCAAGGTGCACCCGTTCCTGGCGCTGATCCTCGGCGCGGCCGTGCTCGGCGTGGTCGCCGGGGTCAGCGCCGACAAGATCGTCACCTCGTTCAGCGGCGGGGTCGGTTCCACCGTCGGCGGCGTCGGCCTGCTGATCGCGCTCGGCGCCATGATCGGTGGCCTGCTCGCCGAGTCCGGCGGCGCCGACAGCATCGTGGAACGGGTGGTCGGGCGGGTCTCCGGCGGCGCGCTGCCCTGGGCCATGGCCGGTGTGGCCGCGCTGATCGGGCTCCCGCTCTTCTTCGAGGTCGGCGTGGTGCTGCTGGTGCCGATCGTGCTGCTGGTCTCCCGCCGGGTCGACGTGCCGCTGATGAAGCTCGGCATCCCGGCGCTGGCCGGCCTGTCGGTGCTGCACGGCCTGGTGCCGCCGCACCCCGGCCCGCTGGTCGCGATCGACGCGCTCGGCGCCAACCTGGGCCAGACCCTGGCCCTGGGACTGCTGGTGGCGATCCCCACGGTGATCATCGCCGGCCCGGTCTTCGGCAACTTCATCGCCCGTCACGTGCCGGCCACCGCGCCGGAGGCGCTGCTGCCCACCCGACGGCCGCTCGCCGCCGGCGCGGAACGGCGGCCGACCCGCCCCGGCCAGGGCCGGCTCGACGCCGACGGCGACCTGGTCACCGAGGACGACCTGGTCAACCCGGGCGCCGGCCGCCCCGGCGCGCCGATCGAGGAGCCGGTGGGTCCGCGCGCCCGCCGCGAGCCGGCACTCTGGGCCGCCGTGGTCACCGTGCTGCTGCCCGTGGTGCTGATGCTGCTGCGCGCGATCGGCGAGCTCACCCTGGCCGAGGACACCGCCGGCCGCAAGGCGCTGGACATCGTCGGCACCCCGATCGTCGCGCTGCTGGCCGGCGTCATCTTCGCGATGATCTTCCTGGGCTACCGGACCGGGTTCAGCCGCAACCAGGTCTCCGGCTTCCTGGGCGGCTCGCTGCCGCCGATCGCCGGCATCCTGCTGATCGTCGCCGCCGGCGGCGGCTTCAAGCAGGTGCTGGTCGACGCGGGCGTGGGCAACCTGGTCGCGGACGCCGCCAAGGGCGCGAACCTGTCGCCGCTGCTGCTGGGCTGGCTGGTCGCGGTCGGCATCCGGGTGGCCACCGGCTCGGCCACCGTCGCCACCATCACCGCCGCCGGCATCGTCTCGCCCCTCGCGGCCACCCTTCCGAGCACCGAGGTGGCGCTGCTGGCGCTGGCCATCGGCTGCGGGTCGCTGTTCTTCTCGCACGTCAACGACGCCGGCTTCTGGCTGGTGAAGGAGTACTTCGGGTTGACCGTGGGGCAGACCATCAAGAGCTGGTCGGTGATGGAGACGATCATCTCGGTGATCGGCTTCGCCGGCGTCCTCCTGCTCGACCTGTTGTTCTAGCGGGCGCTGGTCGCGCCCGGCCGGCGAGGCGCCCGGGTCAGGGCGCCTCGACGCCGGAGATGCGGAACTTGTGCACCTCGGCGCCGAGGATCATCGCCCCCTGCTCCCCGTCCGGGCCGGAGCCGCGGAAGTCGAGCAGTTGCTCGTCGGACTCCCACCGCTCGTAGACGTTGATCCGGCCCGGCTCGACCAGGTCCGCGCTGACGGCGAAGTCCACGCAACCCGGCGCCGAGCGGGCCGCCCGGACGACCTCCACGCAGGAGGCCAGGTAGGCATCCCGCCGGGCCGGGTCGACGTAGAGGGTGCCGGCGACGATGAACACAGGACCTCCCGCGGGTGAGCTGTCCGGCCCATCCTGGCACCCCGGCCGGGTCAGGCCCGGCTGATCGCGTTGGCGTGGATCGCCTGGTTCAGATAGGCCGCCATCCCGGGCCGGATCGTCTCGAAGTACGCGGTGAACCGTTCGTCCGCCACGTACATGTCGGCCAGCCCGGTGTGCATCTCGAGCGGGCAGTCGTACCACCACTGGGTGATGAGCTGCCGGTGCTCTTCGGCCAGCGCCATCGCCTCCGGCCCGTCGGCCGGCGCGCCGGAGTCCATCAGCGCGGCGAACCGCCGGCCCCAGTCCTCGTTCTGCTCCTTGTTGCGCAGCCAGTCCTCCTTCGAGTAGCGGCCGGCCCGCTCCTGCGACTGCCTGTACGCCTCGGTGTCGCCCCAGCGCCGCTCGACCTCGTCGGCGTGCTCGTCCGGGTCGAAGTCTCCGAACACCTCGAACCGCTCCTCCGGCGTCAACTGGATCCCCAACTTTCTCGCCTCCATCGCTCGCTCGATCGCCGCCACCATCTCCTGGAGCTTGCCGATCCGCCCGGACAGCAGCTCGTGCTGCCGGCTCAGGTGCGCCACCGGGTCAGCGGCCGGGTCGTCCAGGATCTCGGCGATCTCGTCCAGCGGGAAACCCAGCTCGCGGTAGTACCGGATGAGCTGCAGGCGGTCCAGGTCCGCGTCGTCGTAGCGGCGGTAGCCCGCCGGTGTCCGCCCGCTCGGCCGCAGCAGCCCGATCTCGTCGTAGTGGTGCAGCGTCCGGACCGTCACCCGGGCCGCCCGCGCCACCTGACCCACCGTGTACGCCATGGTTTCCCTCCCTTCCGCGACCAAGGCTCCCGCCTCCCGTTGCGTGAGGGTCAAGCCCGATTCTGCGGCCCGCACGACCCGGCGGCGCACGGAACGGCGATCGCCCCCGGTCTCCCGAGGGGGTGCGGGAGGCCGGGGGCGATCGGGGACCGGGTCAGGCGGTGACCCGTTCCCTCTCCGGGGCGGCGAACGTCTCGCTGGCCGGGGTGCGGAAGGCGTGCATCAGGCCGGCGACCGAGAGCAGCAGGAGCAGCGCCGCACCGAGGTACATGGCGAGGGCGCCCTGCTCGGCCTTGCGGCCGAACTCGCTGAACCCGTACGAGGTGAGCAGCAGGCCGCGCAGCGTCTCACCCTTGAACACGGTCTCCCGCTGGGCGCTGACGTCGGCGAGCTGCTTCTGCAGGTCGGCCAGGTTGGCGGCGTTGGCCTGCTGGGCCTGGGCCACCTGCTCGCGCAGCGCGGTCTGCGGCGCGCCCAGGTCTGCGTACGTCTTGCCGCCGCCGATCGACGTGAGGTGCAGGCCGATGTACTCGTTTGCGTAGCACTCGGCCTGCTTGCCGGTGGTGAGCGGCTGGCCGGCGTACTCGCGCAGGCACCCCGACTTCTTCTCCTCGTCGCTCAGCTTGTCGGCCGGCGTGAAGCTGATGTGCTGGGCGGCGAGCTGGTCGTGCACGTAGTGGTTGGCGAAGTTGGCGTTCGTCGTCAGGACGACGCCGACGACGAGCAGCAGGACCGCGAGGCCCAGCCCGCCGATGCTGAACAACAGGTCGAGGGTCCGTCGCTTCATGTCCGCTCCTGAATGGATGGTGTCTCCGTTGCTTGCCGACACCATCGTGGCGGTGAGCGGGGCACCACCAGCAGGGCCGAACCCCCTGTCCTGCCCGGGACCTTCGGCCCGGTGCGGGCCGGGCCGGTCAGCGGGCCGCGTCGACCGGGGTGAGCGCGTGCAGCAGCTCGGACAGGGCGACCGGGCGGCCGTAGCGCCAGCCCTGGCCGTGCAGGCAGCCGATCGCGGTCACCGCGGCGTGCTGGCTGCGGGTCTCCACGCCCTCGGCGACCACGGCCAGGTCGAACGCGCCGGCCAGCCGGTTGATCATCTCGACCGTGGCGTACGCCCGCGCGTCGTCGGCGTCGAGCCGGGACACGAACGACCGGTCGATCTTCAGTTCGGTGGCCGGGATTCGGTGCAGGTAGCTCAGCGAGGAGTAGCCGGTGCCGAAGTCGTCGATGGCGATGCGGATCCCCAGGTCGCGGAGCTGGGTCAGCCGGTCGAGCACCGCCTCGCTCCCCTCGATGAGCGCCGACTCGGTGAGTTCCAGGGTGAGCGCGCGGGGCGGCAGGCCGGCCGCGCCGACCGCCCCGGTGACCGTGGCGATCAGGTCGGGCCGGCGCAGGTGGGCAGCGGCGATGTTGACGGCCACGGTCACCTCGGGCGCCTGCTCCCGCCAGGTGGCCGCGGCCCGGGTCGCCTCGTGGATCACCCACCGGTCGATGGCCAGGATCAGCCCGGTCTCCTCGGCCAGCGGAAGGAACCGCGCCGGGGGGAGCACCCCGAGCCGGGGGTGCCGCCAGCGGACCAGCGCCTCGGCGCTGCGTACCGTGCCGGTGGCCAGGTCGACGATCGGCTGGAACTCCATGAGCAGCTGGCCCTCGTCGACCGCCCGGCGCAGGTCGGCGATCAGCTCGGCCCGGGTCACCGCCGACTCCCGCAGCTGGGGTGTGCAGGTCCGGTACGCGGACTTGCCGGCCGCCTTCGCCGCGTACATGGCGATGTCGGCGTCGCGGAGCAGGTCGGTGTGGGAGGCGTGCTGCGGGCCGTACTCGGCGATGCCGATGCTGGCCGACGGGTGCACGCCTACGTCCTCCTCGCCGGGCAGCGGTTCGAGGGCGGCGAGCAGCCGGACGGCGAGCCGCTCGGGCGGCACCGGCCGGTCCCCGGCGACCAGCACGGCGAACTCGTCGCCGCCGAGCCGCGCGATCATCCCGTCGGGGCCGGTCGCGTCCCGCATCCGGTCCGCGATGGTGCTCAGCAGCCGGTCCCCGGCGGCGTGCCCGAACCGGTCGTTGACCTGTTTGAACCCGTCGAGGTCGAGGAGCAGCACGGCGACCGGGCCGTCGGCGCGCAGGGCCCGGCGCAGCCGCCGGGTGAAGGTCAGCCGGTTGGGCAGGCCGGTGAGCTGGTCGGAGTAGGCGAGCCGGCGCAGCCGGGCGACCAGCCGCAGGTTCTCGTTGGCGGCCAGCCCCTGGCGCAGCGCGAGCACTCCGAGCAGCGCCATCATGCCGATGAAGATGAGGTGCGGGGTCTGCCCGGTGGGCTGCCGGGAGAGCACCACGGCGACGATCGCCCCGCCCACCGGCAGGTACGGCAGGGCGACCCGCCACCACGGCGGCAGCGGCGACTCGCCGGTCTCCTCCTCCCCCTCGCAGGCCGGCGGCGGGTAGCGCGTGGCGAGCCCCATGAGCAGGTAGCTCAGCGGCCAGCAGACGTCGATCGGATGACCGGGGGCGTAGCTGCCGTGCGCCACGAGGGAGACGTAGCCGGCGTCGGCGGCGGCCCGGGTGGCCAGGCCGACCCCGATCAGGGTGAGCGCCCGCCACATCGGCCGGCCCGGCCCGGCGACCGCCACCAGAATGGTGAGCTGCATCAGGTCGAGCATCGGGTAGAGCAGCCCGAAGGTGCGCAACGGATCGGCCAGGTCGGCGTCGGCGAGGTCGCGGAACACCACCACCCAGCCGATCGGGATGAGGGCCAGCCCGACGATCACCCCGTCGAGCAGGGTGCGGGCCTGCCCGACCAGGCTGCGCGGCGCCGCCAGGGAGCAGAGCAGCGCGGCGGTGCCGGTGACGATGCCCGCGGTGAACAGCCCGCCGACCAGCGGGGTGTGCGGCAGGCCGTGCCCGCCGAGCCGCTCGACCGTCCACACCGTCCGGCCGAGCGCCGCGAGGATCATGGTGGCCGCGAGCAGCGCCCAGAACCGGCGCAGCGGGGTCGGGTGCCGCCTGGCCACCCTCGCGCAGGCCACCGCCGCCCAGCTGGACACCGCCACCGCGCCGAGGTCGCTGAGCAGGGCTGCGCCCGGCAGGCCGCCGACCAGCCACACCGCTTCCCCGAGTACGACGAGGGCGGCCGCGACGAGCCCGACACGGCCGGAGAGCGGGCGACGGGCCGGCGCCACGGCGGCGAGGCTCACGTCCTGCTGCGGTACAACGATTCGCTCCGGCTCTCTCTCAGACGTGCACCCTCGACAGTGAGGACCGGTTGCGGACGGCGAACGGCGAACGGCGCAAGCCTAGTCAGCGCCCGGTGCCGCCGCCAGAGCCGACCGGCGTCGGTCACGACCCCGGCGGGCGGGGGTCCGCCGGGTCGGGGCGGCGGTAGAGGGAGACCAGGACGCCGTACCGGGGCTGGTCCGGGCCGGCCTCCTCGGCCTCCCCGACAAGGGCGTCCAGTGTTGCCCGGAGCCGCTCGGCCTGGGCCGGGGTGAGCCGCAGGTGGCGCAGGTGCAGCAGCGGGTCCGGGTCGCCGGCCAGTTCCTCGGCGACCGCGCCGAACAGCGCGGTGGTGGCGCCGGCGTCGACGGTCTCGCCGACCAGCCGGCGGAAGGCGCGCTCGTGGTACTGCTCGGTGCCGCCGCGCACCTGGCGGGTGTGCGCGATGCGGACCATGCCGGCCTCGGTCAGCACCTTGAGGTGGTGGGCGACGGTGCCCTTGGCCGCACCGAGCCCGGTGGCGAGCTGACTGATGGTGGCCGGCCCGGACCCGAGCGCGAAGAGCAGCCGGTGCCGGAACGGGTGGGCCAGCGCCTTGAACTGGGCCGGGGTGCGGACCTCCAGCGGTTCGCCGATCTCGTCGGTCACCACTAAAGCGTCCAATTCTCTTGACGCTTTGTCAACCGGGCTGCTCTACTACCGGCAACCACAGTGAAGACGGGGGCGGGACATGCGCCAGGACGAGATCACCGACATCATCGAACGGGCCGGGAAACTGGTCGCCGAGCAGTACGTCTTTCCCGAGGAGGCCGGCCGGATCGCCGCGCACCTCGGCGACCGGCTCCGCGCGGGGGCGTACGCGGAGGTAGCCGACGCGGCGGCGCTCGGCGCGCTGGTCACCACCGACCTCCAGGCGGGCAACGGCGACCTGCACCTGCGGCTCAAGCACCACGAGACGCCGCTGGCCGACACCGCCGACGACCCGGCCGAGGAGCACTTCGCCCAGCTCGCCGCGCTCACCATGGGCGGCGTGGCCCGGGTGGAGCGGCTGCCCGGCAACGTCGGGCTGCTGGAGATCACGCCGTACCTCTTCCCGCCGCACCTGGCCGGCGACCTCGTGACGGCCGCGCTGCGGCTGCTCGCCGGCACCGACGCGCTCCTGCTCGACCTGCGCGGCAACCGGGGCGGCAGCCCCGACATGGTGGCCCTGGTCTGCGGCTGGTTCTTCGCCGAGCCGACCCACCTGCACACCATGCACGAGCGGGCCGGGACCACCCACCAGTACTGGAGCGCCGCCTGGCTGCCCGTGCCCCGCTACGCGCCGGACAAGCCGGTGCTTGTGCTGACCGGCCCGGAGACGTTCTCCGGCGGCGAGGAGCTGGCGTACGACCTCCAGCAGCTCGGCCGGGCCACCGTGGTCGGCGAGCGGAGCCGGGGCGGGGCGCACCCGCGGGTCGGGCACCGGCTGCACCCGCACCTGGAGCTGACCGTGCCGGTGGCCCGGCCGGTCAACCCGGTCAGCGGCACCAACTGGGAGGGCTGCGGGGTGGCCCCGGACGTCGAGACGCCCGCCGGGGCGGCGCGCGACGTCGCGTACCGGAGGGCGTTGGAGCGCCTGCTCGCCGCGGACCCGGGCCGGCCGACGGCGGCCGAGGCGCGCGAGGCCCTG
>NZ_MUYZ01000319.1:0-7653 GCF_003013775.1 Micromonospora sp. MH33 | reverse complement strand
CCGGGGCTGGCTGCCGGTGACCGTGCCGGGCGCCCCGGCCGGCTGGCGGGACCTGCACGAGCGGTTCGGCTCGCTGCCCTTCGCCGAGCTGTTCGCCGACGCGATCGGCTACGCCGAGCGCGGCTACCCGGTGGCCCCGGGCACGGCGGCCACCTGGGCGCGCGGGGTCGCCGCGCACGACGGCCTGGCCGGCGCGGAGTACGCCGAGTTCCGCCGGGTGTTCACCGTGGACGGCCGGGCGCCCCGGCCGGGGGAGTGGTGGCGCAACCCCGACGCGGCCCGCACGCTGCGGCGGATCGCGGAGAGCGGCGCGGCGGACTTCTACCGGGGGCGGATCGCGGCGGCGATCGACGACCACGCGGCCCGGACCGGAGGCTTCCTCACCGGCGACGACCTGGCCCGGCACGCCTCGACCTGGGTCGATCCGGTCCCGGTGCGCTACCGGGGGCACGAGGTGTGGGAGCTGCCCCCCAACGGGCAGGGGATCGCCGCGCTGCTGGCGCTCCAGGTGCTCGACGGGGTGGACCTGGCCGCGCTGTCGCCGGAGGAGCGGCTGCACTGGCAGATCGAGGCCGTGAAGCTCGGGTTCGCCGACGCACACGCCCACGTGGCCGACCCGGAGCGGGCCGAGGTGCCGACGGCGGCGCTGCTCGACCCGGGCTACGCGGCGGCCCGCCGGGCGCTGGTCACCGGGCGGGCGGGTGACCCGGTGGCCGGCGAGCCGGAGCGCGGCGGCACGGTCTACCTCTGCACGGCCGACGCCGGCGGCATGATGGTCAGCCTGATCCAGTCGACCTACCTGGCGTTCGGCTCGCACGTGGTGGTCCCCGGGCACGGCTTCGCGCTGCAGAACCGCGGCCTCGGCTTCCGGCTCGACCCGGACCACCCGAACGTGGTGGGGCCGGCGAAGCGGCCGTACCACACGATCATCCCGGGCTTCCTGACCCGGGACGGGGCGCCGGTCGGCCCGTTCGGGGTGATGGGTGGGCACATGCAGCCGCAGGGGCACGTGCAGCTCGTCTCGGCCACCGTCGACGCGGGGCGTGACCCGCAGGCGGCCCTGGACACCCCGCGCTGGTACTGGCACGCCGGCCGGACGCTGCTGGTCGAGCCGGACCTGGACCCCGCGCTGGTCGCGGGGTTGCGGTCGCGCGGGCACGAGGTCACCGTCGCGGCCGAGCCGTCGGTCTTCGGGTACGGCCAGGCGATCTGGCGCGCGCCCGGCGGCGGCTACGTGGCGGGGTCGGAGTCCCGGGTCGACGGCGCGATGCTGGGCTGGTGATCAGGCGTCGACCCGCTCCCGGAAGGTCGTCCGGTAGGCGTGCGGGGTGGTGCCGACCCGGCGGGTGAAGTGGTGCCGCAGCGCCGCCGCGTCACCGAAACCGGCCTGGTCGGCGACGCTCTCGACGCTCAGCCGGGTCTCCTCCAGCAGCCGCCGGGCCAGCAGCACCCGCTGGTTGGTCAGCCAGTCGTGCGGGGTGGTGCCGGTCTCGGCGCGGAACCGGCGGGCGAAGGTACGCGGCGCCATCCCGGCCCGGGCGGCCAGCTCGTCCACGGTCACCGCCCGGTCCAGGTGCCCCATCAGCCACTCCAGCACCGGCTCCAGGGTGGGCGCCTCGGGCGCCCTGGGGATGGGCGCCTCGACGTACTGGGACTGGCCGCCGTCGCGGTGCGGCGGGACGACCATCCGGCGGGCCAGCCGGGTGGCCGTGGCCGAGCCGTGTTCCTGGCGGACCAGGTGGAGGCATGCGTCGATCCCGGCGGCGGTGCCGGCGCTGGTGAGCAGCCGGCCGTCCTGCACGTAGAGCGAGTTGCACTGCACCCGGGCGGCCGGGAACCGCTCCTGCAGGTCGTCGACGTGCCGCCAGTGGGTGGTGCAGTCGCGTCCGTCGAGCAGCCCGGCCTCGCCGAGCACGAACGCCCCTGAGCAGACGCTGAGCAGCCAGGCGCCCCGATTGGCGGCCCGCCGCAGCGTGGCCAGCACGGGCTCGGGGACCGGCGTCCGCCCGTCGCCGTGGGCGGGCACGGCCACCAGGTCGGCGTCCTCGACCGGGGTCAGGTCGGCGGTCGGGGTGAGCAGGAAGCCGGAGCGGCTGCGGACCGGCCCGCCGTCGACGGTGCAGACGTCGAACCGGTAGCCGGGGAAGCCGTCGGCGGTGCGGTCGGTGCCGAACACCTCCGCGACGACCCCGAGTTCGAACACGGCGACCTCTTCGAGGGCGACAACGGCGACGGAGCGAAGCATGTGACGAGGGTAACCCGACAGGTGGCAGGAAATCGAGGCTCACTGGCATTCCTGCCACTGTCCGAAGGGTGCGGCGGCCCGCAGACTTGACGGTGTCCGGTGCGCACCGGCGGCGAAAACCACATCAACCACGCGAAAGCGAGCGCCGCCATGACCGTTCTGCTGCTCCTGCTCTTCCTGCTCCTCCTCGTCGGCGCAAGCGCCTCCGGGCTGACCGCCGACACCCGCGACTCGGCCGACTGGAAGCCGACCGAGGACGGACGCCGCTGGCGCTCCCGTACCTGCTGAGGTGATTTGCTCTATCTGCGCCGTTGATCCCCGGCGGGACCGCGCCAAAAGGGGCGGCCCCGCCGACGGAGGCCATCCGGCGTACGGCAGGCTAGGAGCATGGCTGACGGCTCCTGGTACGACGCCGACATCGACCACGTGATCATCTCCGAGGCGCAGATCCGCGAGAAGACCGCTGAACTGGCCAAGCAGGTCTCGGCGGACTACGCGCACGTCGAGAACGGTCTACTGCTCGTCTGCGTGCTCAAGGGCGCGGTCATGTTCATGGCCGACTTCGCCCGCGCGCTGGGCCGCCAGGGCCCGCCCGCCGAGCTGGACTTCATGGCCATCTCCTCGTACGGCCAGGGCACCACCTCCTCCGGCGTGGTGCGGATCCTCAAGGACCTGGACCGGGACATCGCCGGCCGGCACGTGGTGGTCGTCGAGGACATCGTCGACTCCGGCCTGACCCTCTCCTGGCTGCTGCGCTACCTGGAGTCGCGCTCCGCGGCCAGCGTCGAGGTGGTCGCCCTGTTCCGCAAGCCGGACGCGGTCAAGGTGCCGGTCCCGGTGAAGTACGTGGGCTTCGACATCCCGACCGAGTTCGTGGTCGGCTACGGCCTCGACTTCGGCGAGCGCTACCGCGAGCTGCCCTACGTCGGCGTGCTCAAGCCCGAGGTCTACGCCCGGGCCTGACCCCGGCGCCCCGCCGGTCGTCAGCCGACGTTCAGCGGGCTCTCAGCCTTCCGGTCTACGGTAGAGGCCGGTGACGTGGAGGCACCCTCCACGCCCGACCCCTCGAACCGTGTGACCGGGCGGTCGGGTGGTCGGGTGGGGAGCTCCCCGCCACGCCGGCTCAAACCCGGGTTCGCCGTACGCGTAAGTGCCGGGCTCGCAAGCTCACATCTGGCACGAACGGTGTACCGTCGAATGACCGCGGCGCGGCAGTTCGCGCGCCTCGGGGTCGGGGCCGGCCCGCACGGCGGCTGCGGCCGCCGCCCGAGGCGGCGACACCATTCAGACGGTCAGGACGTCGATCAGGAGGATGCGGGCGCCTCGGTGCCCGACAACAGTATGGAACGTACGCGTTTCTTCCGCCGACCGGTGGTCTGGATCATCCTGGTCATCCTCGGCGCCGTTGTGCTCAGTCAACTATTCACGGCTGGCCCCAGCTACCACCGCGTGGACACGTCGGTGGCGCTCGACCAGCTCCACACCGCAAAGATCAACAAGGCGGTCTTCCAGGACAAGGAGCAGACGCTCCAGCTCGACCTGGCCCAGAAGACGAAGTTCGGCGACACCACCACCGACCGGATCGAGGCCCAGTTCCCCTACGAGGTGGGCAACCAGATCTGGAACGAGGTGCTGGACGCCAAGGCGGCCAACCGGATCACCGGCCCGGCCGACACCAAGGTGTCGTCGGACAGCATCTGGGTGAGCCTGCTGGTCAACCTCCTGCCCATCGCGCTGCTCGTGCTCCTGCTGCTGTTCTTCATGTCGCAGATGCAGGGCGGCGGCTCGCGGGTGCTCAACTTCGGCAAGTCCAAGGCGAAGATGATCACCAAGGACACGCCGAAGACCACCTTCGCGGACGTGGCCGGTGCGGACGAGGCCGTCGAGGAACTGCACGAGATCAAGGACTTCCTGCAGAACCCGGCGAAGTACCAGGCCCTGGGCGCCAAGATCCCGAAGGGCGTGCTGCTCTTCGGCCCGCCCGGTACCGGTAAGACCCTGCTCGCCCGCGCGGTCGCCGGTGAGGCCGGCGTGCCGTTCTACTCCATCTCCGGCTCGGACTTCGTGGAGATGTTCGTCGGTGTCGGCGCCAGCCGGGTCCGCGACCTCTTCGAGCAGGCCAAGTCGAACGCGCCGGCGATCGTCTTCGTCGACGAGATCGACGCGGTCGGCCGGCACCGTGGCGCCGGCATGGGCGGCGGCCACGACGAGCGGGAGCAGACCCTCAACCAGCTGCTGGTCGAGATGGACGGCTTCGACACCAAGGGCGGGGTCATCCTGATCGCCGCCACCAACCGGCCCGACATCCTCGACCCGGCGCTGCTGCGCCCGGGCCGCTTCGACCGGCAGATCCCGGTCGACGCCCCCGACATGGAGGGCCGCAAGGCCATCCTGCGGGTGCACGCCAAGGGCAAGCCGTTCACGCCCGACGTCGATCTCGACTCGGTCGCCCGGCGTACCCCCGGCTTCAGCGGCGCCGACCTGGCCAACGTGATCAACGAGTCCGCGCTGCTCACCGCCCGCAAGGACCAGCGGGCGATCACCAACGACTCCCTGGAGGAGTCGATCGACCGGGTCATCGCCGGTCCGCAGCGCCGGACCCGGGTGATGAGCGACCAGGAGAAGAAGATCACCGCGTACCACGAGGGTGGGCACGCGCTGGTCGCCTGGGCGCTGCCGCACGCCGCCCCGGTGCACAAGGTGACCATCCTGTCCCGGGGTCGGTCGCTGGGCCACACCCTGGTCCTGCCGACCGAGGACAAGTACACCCAGACCCGGGCCGAGATGATCGACACCCTGGCGTACGCGCTGGGTGGCCGGGCCGCCGAGGAGCTGGTCTTCCACGAGCCCACCACCGGCGCCGGCAACGACATCGAGAAGGCCACCCAGCTGGCCCGCGCGATGATCACCCAGTACGGCATGAGCTCCAAGCTCGGCGCGATCAAGTACGGCACCAGCGGGGACGAGCCGTTCCTCGGCCGCAACATGGGCCACGAGCGGGACTACTCAGACGCGGTGGCCGCCGAGATCGACGGCGAGATGCGGGCGCTGATCGAGCTGGCGCACGACGAGGCCTGGGAGATCCTGGTGGAATACCGGGACGTCCTGGACAACATCGTGCTCGAGCTGATGGAGAAGGAGACCCTCTCCACGGCCGACATGGCCCGGATCTGCGCCCGGGTGGCGAAGCGCCCGCCGATGGCCCCCTACCACGGCTTCGGCAAGCGTCAGCCCTCCACCGAGCCGCCGGTGCTCACCCCGGCCGAGAAGGAGACGCTGAAGGCGCAGGCCCAGGCCGACGGCGCCTCGGTCGGCGGGTCCCCCTCGAACAACTCGGACGGTACCCACTGACCAGCGACCCGACGGCCAGCTCCCGAGACCGGGAGCTGGCCGTCTCCGCGACCGAGCCCGACGGCGACGACGCGCTCGACTACGTCGCCGCCCGCCTGATCAGCGGCAAGCTGACCGGGCGGCCGGTGGAGGAGAGCGTCGACCTGGCCCGCATCGAGAAGGCGGTCCGGGAGATCCTCGTCGCGGTCGGCGAGGACCCGGACCGGGACGGACTCCAGCAGACACCGGCCCGGGTCGCCCGCGCGTACGCCGAGCTCTTCGCCGGCCTGCGGGTCGACCCGGCGCAGGTGCTCAGCACCACCTTCGAGGCCAACCACCAGGAGTTGGTGCTCGTCCGGGACATCGACGTGATGAGCCTCTGCGAGCACCACCTGCTCCCGTTCCGGGGCAGCGCGCACATCGGCTACATTCCCGGGCCGGACGGCCGGATCACCGGCCTGTCCAAGCTGGCCCGGCTGGTCGAGGTGTTCGCCCGGCGCCCGCAGGTGCAGGAGCGGCTGACCTCGCAGATCGCCGACCTGCTGATGGCCAAGCTGGCGCCGCGCGGCGTCGTGGTGGTGCTTGAGTGCGAGCACATGTGCATGGCGATGCGCGGCATCCAGAAGTCCGGCGCCAAGACCATCACCTCGGCGGTCCGGGGCACCCTCCAGCACGACGCCAAGTCGCGCGCCGAGGCCATGGCGCTGATCATCCCGCGCTGACCGCAGCTACACAGGGCCCTCCCCACGGGAAGGGCCCTGTTCCCTGTCCAGGGTCAGTCGGCCAGCATGGCCAGCAGCAGTCCGGCCGTGGTCAGCACCGCGGGGACCAGGCAGACCAGTGCGCCGAAGCGGGGCGTCCGGTCCACCCGGTCGGCCGGGCGGGGCCGGAACAGCCGCCCCACCGTGAGCCAGCCCAGCATGAACGCGACCGCCGGCAGCGGCAGCCCCACCACCAGCGCCAGCACGGTCAGCGGGCCGGTGCCCGTGGCGAGGAAGAGCACGAGCTGGACCAGCGGCACCAGCAGCGCCAGCGGACCGTAGACCAGCAGGTTGCGGGGGTGCACCGGCCAGCGGGCCAGCCGGGGCAGGCCGCGGGCCGCGAGACTGTCGTCCGCCGAGTCCGCCCAGCCCCGGGCGGACCGCAGGGCGGCCAGCACGGCCGCCGGACCGGCCGCCATCGGCCGGGTCGCCTCGGTCACCTCGGGAGGCGTCGGGACCAGCGAGATCGCCGGTACGCCCAGTTCCCGCAGCCGCGACTGCTGCGGGGCGAGCCGCTCGCGGACCGCGGTCAGCTCCTCCCGGGCCGCCGCCACCGACCGGGCCTGCTCGCTCGCGGCGGTCGCCGCCGCCCGGCGTACGCCGTCGAGCTGACGGGCGGCGGCCACGTAGTCGGCCCAGGCCGCCCCGGCCGGGTCCACGTCGACCGTCGGGCCGCCGGACCGGGGCGCCGGAACCGCCGTACCGGTCTCGCTCACGGTGCCACCTCGGTTCGTGACTGCGGGGCTCGCAACCCCGGCTCACTCCTCGCGCTCACGGTATTACCTCGGTTCGTGACTGCGGGGCTCGCAACCCCGGCTCACTCCTCGCGCTCACGGTGCCACCTCGCCGAAGGGGACCAGCACCGTGCCCTGCTCACCCGGGCCGTCCCAGAGCACGGCCCGGCCCGGCCGGGGTCGCCAGAGCACCGGGCGGTCGAAGAGCTGCTCCAGCCGGCCGCCGGGCACGTCGGTGACCACCACGGCGGTGAGCTTGTCCACCTCGCCCTCCGGACCGAGCAGCCCGGCCAGCGGCGCCACCGTGCGCCACCAGCCGAGCAGGTGCCGGCCGGCCGGCGGCCCCTCCAGCAGCAGCGCGCGCAGCAGCTCGGGCGGCAGCTCGGTGGCGTCCGGCACGTCCAGCCCGAACACCACCAGGTAGCCCGGCTCGTCCGCCGCCATTGCCGCCCGCAACCCGGTCACGTCGACGGTCTCCACCCGGTGCCGCCCGGCCAGCTCGGCGGCGAGCACGCCGGCCGGCTCGGCCGAACCGTTGGCCAGCGGCGCCAGCACGAACCGCGCCGCAGCGGGGTGCGCCGCC
>NZ_MUYZ01000318.1:0-7693 GCF_003013775.1 Micromonospora sp. MH33 | reverse complement strand
CGGCGGCCGCCCGGCGGCGCAGCGACGAGCGCGCCGCCCGCCGCTACCGGGACGAGGAGGAGCGGACCCCCCGGCGCTCCCGCGTCGACGCCGACGCCCGCTACTCGGCCCCGCCGGAGAGCGGCGGCCGCCACTCGTCCCCGCCGGACACCGGCTCCCGCTACTCCACGCCGCCGGACGCCGTCGCCCGCTACTCGGCGCCGCCGCGGCGGGACGAGGCGGAGGAGCCCTGGGACAGCCCGCGCCGCTGGGAGAGCCGGCCGGTCTCCGGCGAGCCGATCTCGGCCGGCCCGATCTCGTCGGCGCCGCGCAGCGGCAGCGGCCGGCACAGCGTCGAGGAGGACGTGCCGGAGGAGCCGGACTACTGGCGCCCGCCGGCCCGCTACGCGGCCGACGACGCCTTCGTCGACGACACGCCGACCCTGGTCGACCTCGCCTCCCGGCGGGCCCTGCGGGCCTCCGGCGAGAGCCGGTCGAGCCGGCGCAGGCGGGCCAACGCGGACGCGGTGGACGGGGCGTACTGGGCCGGGCTGCGCGGTGAGGCCAGGTGATGCGGACGACCGTGCCACCGGTGGCCTGCGTCGGCGAGCCCCGGCTCACCGCCGGCTTCGCCGAGTTCGGCCGGCTCGACCTGCTGGCCCACGAGGAGGTGCACGGCCCGATCGGGCCGGTGGAGCCGGCCGCCCTGCTCCGGCTCGCCGAGGCGATCGACCTCAAGGGCAAGGGCGGGGCCGGCTTCCCGTTCGCCCGGAAGCTGCGCGCGGTGCTGGAGTCCTGCGAGCGGCAGGACCTGGCCGCCGTGGTGGTGGTCAACGCCACCGAGGGGGAGCCGGCGAGCTGGAAGGACAAGGTGCTGCTCACCCGGGCCCCGCACCTCGTCCTCGACGGCGCGGCGCTGGCCGCGTACGCGCTGGACGCCGAGGAGATCGTGATCGGGGTGGCCGACGACGACGTGGGCCGGCCCTCGCTCACCGAGGCGTTGCAGGAGCGGCGGATGCCGGTGCCGACCACCATCGTCACCGTGCCGCACCGGTTCATCTCCGGCGAGGGCGGCGCCCTGGTCAACGGGATCAACGGGCTGCCGCACATCCCGCCGGGCACCAAGAAACGGTCCAGCGACTCCGGGGTGAACGGACTGCCCACCCTGCTCTCCAACGCCGAGACGTACGCCCAGCTCGCGGTCGCCGCCCGGATCGGCCCGTACGAGTACGCGGCGCTCGGCACCGACGACGAGCCGGGCACCGTGCTGCTCACCGTCACGGGGGCGGCCAAGCGGCCGGCCGTGGTGGAGTGCGCGGCCGGCACCCCGCTGCGGGAGATCCTGGAACTCTGCGAGGTGCCCGACGGGCCGGGCATCCTGATGGGCGGCTACCACGGCAAGTGGATCACGCCGGAGGCGGCGGCGCGGGCCGAGGTCTCCCGCAGGGGGCTCGCCGCGGTCGGCGGCACGCTCGGTGCCGGCATCATCGTCCCGCTGGGCCGGGACACCTGCCCGCTCGGCGAGGCCGCCCAGGTGGTCCGCTACCTGGCCGGCGAGTCCGCCGGGCAGTGCGGTCCCTGCAAGATGGGCCTGCCCGACCTGGCCCGCGCCGTCGACCTCGCGGTCTCCGGCAGCGCCCCGATCGAGGTGGTCCGTGCCGCGGCCGGCGACGTGAAGGGGCGCGGCGCGTGCAGCCACCCCGACGGCACCGCCCGGTTCGCGCTCTCCGCCATGGAGGTGTTCGCCGAGGACCTACGGCTGCACGCCACCGGCGAGGGCTGCGGCAAGCGGGTCAAGGGCCTGATGGGACTGCCCGGCGCGCCCGACGGCAACCCGCAGAAGCTCACCCTCGACTGGTCCCGCTGCGACGGGCACGGGCTCTGCGCCCACGTGGTGCCGGACTTCATTCGGCTCGACGGCAACGGTTACCCCGCCTTCCCCGCCACCCCGGTGCCGACCTGGCTGCGGCAGGGCGCGCTCAAGGCGGTCAAGGTCTGTCCCGAACTCGCGCTCCGGCTGGTCAAGGCCGAGTAGCCGAACCCCGAGGAGACGCGGATGCGCCCACGTACCGCCCGCCGCCTGGCCACCGCCGCCGTGCTTGCCGCCACGCTGCCCGGCGCGGCGTCCTGCGCGGTCGGCCCCGAGCGGGCCACCCCGGTCGGCGTGGTGGCCGCCGCGTCGCCCACCGCCGGGTCCGCGTCGCCCGCCGCTCCGGTGGTCCCGGCCCGGGTGCCGGAGACGCTGTCGTTCAGCGCGAAGACCCTGGACGGTACGGCGTTCTCCGCCGCCGCCCTGGCGGGCAGGCCGGTGGTGCTCTGGTTCTGGGCGCCCTGGTGCGCCACCTGCGCCAGCCAGGCGTGGACGGTCGCCGAGATCGCCCCGAAGTACCGGGACACGGTGCCGATCGTCGGCGTCGCCGGCCTGGGCGAGCAGAAGGCCATGAAGGAGTTCGTCACCGAGTTCGACCTGGCCGGCACCCCGCAGCTCGACGACCGGTCCGGGACGCTGTGGCGCCGGTTCGAGGTGGTCGAGCAGAGCACCTTCGTGATCGTGGGCCGGGACGGGCGGGTGGTCCACCAGGGCTTCCTGGACGGGGAGTCGCTGACCCGCCAGGTCGACGCGCTGGCCCGGGGATGACCGGGGGGCTGCTGCTCGCGCTGACCGCGGGCATGCTCGCCGCGGTCAACCCGTGCGGCTTCGCCATGCTGCCCGCGTACCTGTCGCTGCTGGTCGCCGGCCCCGCCGGCGGTCGCGGCGCGGTCGGGCGCGCGCTGACCGCCACGGCCGGCCTGACCCTCGGGTACGCGCTGGTCTTCGGCGCCTTCGGGCTGGCCGTCGCGCCGCTGGCCGACTGGCTGCGCCCCCGGCTGCCCTGGCTGACCGTGACCCTCGGCGTCCTGCTGGCGATGGCCGGCTGCTGGCTGCTCGCCGGCCGGCGGCTGCCCACCCCGCGCCCGTTCGCCCGGGCGCCCCGGCTCACCCGCACCTGGCCGTCCATGGCCCTGTTCGGGGTGGCGTACGCGCTGACCTCGCTGACCTGCGCCATCGCCCCGTTCCTGGCGATCGTGGTGACCAGCCTGCGGGCCGGCTCGACGCTGCGCGGGCTGGCGCTCTTCGGCGCGTACGCGATGGGGATGGGTCTGGTGGTCGGGGTGGCCGCGCTCGGCGTGGCGCTGCTGCGCGGCCGGCTGGTGGCCCGCCTGCGCGGCGCCGGCGCGTGGGTGCCCCGGCTGAGCGGCCTGGTGCTGCTGGTAGCCGGCGGCTATGTCGCCTGGTACGGCTGGTACGAGGTGCGCCTCGCGCAGGGCCGGCACGACGCCTTCGGTGACCCCGTCGTGCGAGCCGCCGCCCACGTGCAGCAGGCCCTGGTCCACACGCTCGCCGCGGCCGGCCCGGCGCTGCTCGCGGCCGCCCTGGTGCTGTTGTCGGTGGCCGGCCTGCTGTGGAGACGGCGGCGGGGGCCGGACGA
Organism: Micromonospora sp. MH33; assembly: GCF_003013775.1. Classification (NCBI taxonomy): domain Bacteria; kingdom Bacillati; phylum Actinomycetota; class Actinomycetes; order Micromonosporales; family Micromonosporaceae; genus Micromonospora; species Micromonospora sp. MH33. The sequence goes on along the minus strand of NZ_MUYZ01000318.1, from coordinate 4,244 downwards.
GCCGACCCCCGCCGCACCTCAGGCGGTCAGCGGACCGGGGTGAGCCGGTCGGTGCCGAGCTTGTCGCGGAGCACCTCGGGCACCACGACCGAGCCGTCGGGCTGTTGGAACTGCTCCAGGATCGCCGGGAAGAGGCGGCTGGTGGCCAGGGCGGAGCCGTTGAGGGTGTGCACGAAGCGGGTCTGCTTGCCGCCCGGCTCCCGGTAGCGGATGGCCGCCCGGCGGGCCTGGTAGTCGCCGCCCCAGGAGACCGACGACACCTCCTTGTACTTGCCGGTGCTCGGCATCCAGACCTCGACGTCGAGGGTCTTCTTCATGGCGGCGCTGGAGTCGCCCGCCGCGAGCAGGCTGGTCTGGAAGTGCAGGCCCAGCTTCTCGACCAGGCCCTCCACGTGGCCGACCATGGCCTCCAGCGCGGCGCCCGCCTGCTCGGGCAGCGTGAACTGGAAGATCTCCACCTTGTTGAACTGGTGGCCGCGCACCGTGCCGCGCTCGTCTGAGTGCGAGCCGGCCGCCTCGCGCCGGTAGCACGGGGTGTAGGCGAACGCCTTCAGCGGGAGCTTGGCGGTCTCCAGGATCTCGTCCTGGAAGGCGCCGAGGATCGCCGTCTCCGCGGTGGGCAGCAGGAACTGGCCACGCGGGGCGGACTGCTTGTCCAGGTGGTAGACGTCGTCGTAGAACTTCGGGAACTGGCCGGCCGCGAAGCCGGCGCTGTCCAGCAGCAGGTGCGGCGGGAGCAGGAACTCGTAGCCGGCCTCGATGTTCTGCTCGATCAGCCAGTTGACCAGCGCCCACTCCAAGCGGGCGCCGAGGCCCGTGTACATCCAGAAGCCGGAGCCGCCGAGCTTCACCCCGCGCTCGTGGTCGACCAGGCCGAGCGCCCGGCTCAGCTCCACGTGGTCCCGGACCTTCTCGACGGCCGGCGGCTCGCCGAAGGTGCGCAGCACCCGGTTGGCCTCCTTGCCACCGGCGACCACGTCGTCGGCGGGCAGGTTGGGCAGCTCGCTCATGGTGCCGCGCAGCCGGGACTGCACCTCGTCCAGCTGGGACTCCAGCTCGGCGAGCTGCTTGCGCTCGGCCTCCGGCGCGGCCGGCTCCGGCGTGGCGCCGGACCGCTTCGCCTCCGCGTACGCCCGCGCCTCGGCCTTGCGGCGCTGCCGCTCGGCGTCGATCTCCGTGATGAGGGCGCGGCGTTCCTGGTCGAGCCGCTGGATCTCGTCCAGCGCCCGGTTGACCTCGGCGGGATCCAGACGCTTCGCCAGCGCGGTCGCCACCGCCTCGCGATCCTTCCGGATCAACTCCATGTCGAGCATGCTGCTCGTACGCCTCCGTCCAGGCAGTCAGGTGGGACCCCCAGATGCTACCGTCGCGCCCGGTTCCGCCCGCCCCGGCCCGCGCAGGCCGCCGTCCGACCAGGCGTCGACGCCGACCCGCCCTCGGCGGTCACTGTGGGTGACAGCATCCGTCGGCGGCGACCAATTGTGACGGTCAGTGACGAGCGCTGGACTCGGTGGCAGTCGACGCCGCGGTCCTGTCCGGTCACGAGCTGTTGACCTGCCTGTTCGCTCGCACACCCCGCCAACCCCGCCCCCACCCACGACCGACTTTGCTCTGCAGCCACGGACGCATCGGTTGCGGTCCGTGCCTGCTGCGCGGATGGCTGCAGAGCAAAGGCGCAGTGAAGGTGGGGTGGGGGGTGGGCGTGAGGATGACGCAGGGTGACAGCGGGCGTGCTTCGCGCGAGGGGGCGAGACGTCCTGCGCCCGCCACGGTCGGTCCGGGTCAGAGGCGCACCGGCATGAGGATGGAGAAGACGTCCTCGTCGTCGGGCCGGCGCACGGCCAGCGGGGCGATCGGCCCGTCCAGCTCCAGCACGAGCTGGCCCCGGCCGCCGGCGTCCAGGGCGTCGAGCAGGTACTCCCGGTTCACCCCCACCCGCAGGCCGTCCGGGGCGTCGGGCCCGACCACGCGCAGCCCGCCCCGGTCGTCCAGGCCGAGCACGACCACCTCGTGGTCGATCCCCGCGTACTCCCGGAGCAGCACCGGAGCGCCCTCGGCGGTGAGCTCGCGCCGCAGCGCCCCCACGTCGACCGGGATCCGGTGGACGGGTGCGTCGCCGACCTGCCCGTGCAGCAGGCGGCGGTAGTCCGGGAAGTCGTACGGCAGCGCGGCGGCGCTCACCGGCCGGCCGGCCACCGAGACCTCGACCCGGTCCGGGGCCACGGTGAGGTACGCCTCCGGGGTGGTCCCGGCGCCGGTGTCGAGCAGGGCGCGCAGCGCGTCCACCGCGTCCGCCGGGAGCAGCGCGTGCACGGGCGGGCCGTCGACCTTTCCGCCGACCCGGGCCACGGCAAGCCGGTGCCGGTCGGTGGCGACCAGCCGGACGCCGTCCGGCTCGACCTCCAGCAGCACGGCGGAGAGCACCGGCAGTTCCGGGTCGGTGCCGACGGCGAACCGGACGGCGTCCACGGCGGCGGCCAGGTCGGCGCGGCGCAGCACGAGTCGGGTGGTGGTCATGGGGGTCTCCTCCGGATCGATCAGGGCGCGGATCCGGGAGAGTTCACGGCGGGCGTCGGCGAGGCCGTCCTCCAGGCGGCGCAGGTGCGCGTCCAGCAGCCGGTGCACCGCCGCCGGCCGGTGCCGGTGCCGCAGCGCCTCGGCGATCCCGGCCAGCGGCATGCCGACCCGGCGCAGCCCGGCGACGAGACGGGCCGGGGCCACCTGGTCGTCGGTATACCAGCGGTAGCCGGTCGCCGGGTCCACCAGCGCCGGCACCAGCACGCCGGAGCGGTCGTAGAACCGCAGCGCGCTCACCGTCAGCCCGCTGGCCCGGGCCAGCTCGCCGATGCTGCGCAGTTCGCTCTCCACGACGCCGGATCCTGGGCCCTCAACCCGGTCGAGGGTCAAGCGTCCAGCACCCGGAACGTGATCCCGGCCCGGACCAGCCGGTCCAGCAGGGCGTCGCCCATCGCGGTCACCGGGGTCACCTGCCCGGCGGTCGCCGGCAGGTCGTCGAAGGCCAGGCAGAGCGCGGACTCGGCGAGCATCTTGGCGGTCTCGTCGTAGCCGGGGTCGCCGCCGGCCACCTCGGTGCGTACGGTCCGGCCGCCGCCGGTGCCGACGAACCGGACCCGGAACCACGACTTCGCCCGCTGGGCGGCGCTCGGCCCCTGGCCGGAGGAGAGCCGGCCGAGCAGCCACCGCCGGGTGGGCGGCAGCTTCACCAGCCCGACCACGCCGGCCAGGCCCACCCCGGCGGCCAGCACGGTGGGCAGCCGCTTCATCGCGGCGAAGTGGCGGTAGCGGAAGTCCGGGCCGTACTCCGGGCGGGCCGCGGCCGAACGGCGGACCACCTGCGGGTCGATGGTGGGCAGCGGCACCGCCCACAGCCCGAACTCCTTGACCCGGCCGACGCGGCCGGGCACCGCCCGGACCCGGCGGCCCTCCGGCCGCGGCTCGACCGCCTTGCGGGCCTTCGCCGCCCGGCTCATCTCGCCGGACCGGGAGAACGCGGTCAGCGCCGAGTGGTACGTCCCGGCGGAGAACCGCCCGCCGGCCCGGACGTAACCGTCCACGGTGACCGGCCCGCCCGTGGGCAGCTGCCGGACCGTGAACCAGGCGCCCAGGTCGTGCGGGATCGAGTCGAAGCCGCAGGCGTGCACCAGCCGCGCCCCGGTGCGCACGGCCTCGGCGTGGTGCCGCACGTACATGAGGTCGACGAACTCCGGCTCGCCGGTGATGTCGAGGTAGTCCGTGCCGGCGGCGGCGCAGGCCGCGACCAGCGGCTCGCCGTGGTGGACGTACGGGCCGACGGTGCTGGCGACCACCCGTGCGCTCTCCGCCACGGCGCGCAGCGACGCCGGGTCGGTGACGTCGGCGGTGAGCAGCGGCAGCCCGGCCAGGTCCGGGTCGATGGCGGCCAGCCGGTCCCGCACCCCGGCCAGCTTGCCCGGGTTGCGGCCGGCCAGCGCCCAGCGCAGCCCGTCCGGGGCGTGCCGGGCCAGGTACTCGGCGGTCAGGCCGCCGGTGAACCCGGTGGCGCCGAAGAGGACGAGGTCGTACGGGCGGTCGTCGCGCATCCGCCGAGTGTGCCACCGTTACCTCTCAGTGCACTCTAGTGAGCACACGATCGGTAGTCTCGCCTTGCGGTGAGACGGTCCCGGTCTGACCCGCGGTGGCGGTGCCGGGTTCACGCTTCACTGCCACCTGCCCGCGTACGCGGGTCTTCTGGTCGGCTCCACGTG
>NZ_MUYZ01000317.1:0-7739 GCF_003013775.1 Micromonospora sp. MH33 | reverse complement strand
GCCGCCGGAGCGGCGGCGCGCGCCCGGTAGTCGGCGGCCTCCCGGTCCTTGCGCCCCGCCACCTCGGCCATCCCGGCGACCACGTCGTCGGGCAGGCGCAGCGCGGCGATCCGGACGATCTCGGTCTGCCGCCCGGGCACCGGCACCCGGGCCACCACCGCGGAGACCGGAGCGCCGCCCAGCGCGACGGCCACCTGCGCCGGCGTCAGGTACGCGGCGAACGAGACCAGGGCGTAGCTGCCGGGCGCCCGGGCGTCGAGCCGGGCGAGTTCGTCGGCGGCGGCGCGCAGGTAGGCCGGAACGGCGTCGCCGTCGGCCACCCCGACCCGGGTCACCTCGCCCACCGTGCGGTCCCCCACCGGCCGGTCCCCCCGCTGCGCGACGGCGACCACCAGCACCACCAGCGCGCAGGCCAGGGCGAGCCAGGTGAGCGCGCCGGAGCGCGACCGGCGCGGCGGCTGGGTGTCGGTCGTCATCGCCGGGTCAGTCGCGCAGGATCTCCAGCGCCCGGGCCAGGTCGTCCGGGTACTCGCTGACGAACGTGACCTCGTCGCCGGTGCGCGGGTGCAGGAAGCTCAGCGAGCGCGCGTGCAGCCACTGCCGGCTCAGCCCGAGCCGCGCGGACAGGGTCGGGTCGGCGCCGTAGGTGAGGTCGCCCACGCAGGGGTGCCGCAGCGTCGAGAAGTGCACCCGGATCTGGTGGGTACGCCCCGTCTCCAGCCGCACGTCGAGCAGGCTGGCCGAGGGGAACGCCTCGATGGTGTCGTAGTGGGTGACGCTCGGCTTGCCGCCGGAGACCACCGCCCAGCGGTAGTCGTGGTGCGGGTGCCGGTCGATCGGCGCGTCGATGGTGCCGCGCAGCGGGTCCGGGTGGCCCTGCACCACGGCGTGGTAGCGCTTCTCCACCTCGCGGTACTTGAACGCCCGCTTCAACGCGGTGTACGCCTGCTCGCTCTTGGCCACCACCATGACGCCGGTGGTGCCCACATCGAGCCGGTGCACCACGCCCTGCCGCTCGGCGGCGCCGCTGGTGGAGATCCGGTGGCCGATCCCGGCCAGCCCGCCGATGACGGTCGGGCCGGTCCAGCCGGGGCTGGGGTGGGCGGCCACCCCGACCGGCTTGTCCACCACCACGATGTCGTCGTCGGCGTAGACCACGGTGAGGCCGGGCACGGCCTGCGGCACCACGGTCGGCGGGGCGGCCGGCGCGGGCAGCGTGACCTCCAGCCAGGAGCCCGCCTTGACCTTGTGCGAGTTGGGCCGGACCGCACCGTCGATCAGCGCGTCCCCGGCGTCGACCAGCGCCGCCGCGGCCGTCCGGGACAGCCCGAAGAGCCGGGAGACGGCCTGGTCCAGCCGCATGCCGTCGAGCCCGTCCGGGACGGGCAGGGACCGGTGGTCGCCGCCGGCGGCGAAGGCGGAGGTCACGCGCGCTCCCGCTGCTCGGCGGGGGTCTCGTCGCCGGACCGCTCGGCGGTGGCCCGGGAGCCGTCCCGCTGCCGGCCGGTCAGCTCCAGGAACACCGCCAGCAGGACGCCGCAGACCAGCGAGCTGTCGGCCAGGTTGAACACCGGCCAGACCTGCCCGTACGGGTCGAAGAGGCTGACCATGTCGACCACGTGCCCGACGAAGTGCCCGGGGGCGCGGAAGATCCGGTCGGTGAGATTGCCCAGCGCCCCGCCCAGCACCAGCCCGAGCGACACGGCCCAGGGCAGCGACCGCAGCCGCAACGCCATCCAGGCGATCCAGGCGACCACGCCGATGGTGATCAGCGGGAAGACCCAGGTGTGGCCGGAGCCGATGCTCCACGCGGCGCCGCTGTTGCGGGTCAGGCTGAGGTAGACCGCCCCGCCGAGCAACGACACCGGCCCCCGCCCGGTGAGCTCCGAGAGCGCGAGCTGCTTGGTGACCAGGTCGGCGACGAGCGAGGTCAGGGCCACGCCGAGCAGCAGGCCGGTCGCCTTGCGGCGGGGCGTGCCGGTGCCCGGGCCGGCGGTGCCGGACCCGGCGGGCGGTGCTGCGATCATCTGCTCCCCATCGACGCTCGCGACGGTGGCGGTCACCGTCTGCCGTTCGGCCGCCGGGGAACGGACGTCAGCGCCGCTCCTCCAGCTGCTTGCAGCTCACGCAGAGGGTGGCCGACGGGAACGCGGCGAGCCGCTCCACCGGGATCGGGTTGCCGCACCGCTCGCACCAGCCGTAGCCACCCTCGTCGAGCCGCTCCAGCGCGCGCTCGACCTGCGTGATCCGCTCCTTGATGCTGTTGGCGAGTGAGATCTCCTGCTCGCGCTCGAACGTCTTGGTGCCGGTGTCGGCCTGGTCGTCCCCGGCCGAGTCGGTCAGCCGGTCGCGCTGCAGCTCGGTGATCTCGCTCAGCGTCTGATCGTACTCGGCGTTGAGCTCGTCCCGCCGTGCCGCCAGGGCGGCCCGGATCTTCTCGGTCTCCGCGGCGCTGCGGGTGGCCTTCGCCACCGGCTTGCGGCCGGCGGTCCTGGTGTCGGCTGGCTTCGCCATCGTCAGCTCCCTCAGCCGCGTGCCGCGGCGGTCAGCGTGCCTGGGCGGGGACCGCCGGCGTCGGCGTCCCCCATGTACAGAACGGGCGCGCGGCGACAGGGCCGCGCACTCCGGAGGGTGGCAAGAATACGGAACGTACAGGCGTCCGACAACGTGCCGCACCGTCGCACCGCATTTCAGCCCCGAACAGCCACCAATTAGGGCAAAAGGAACGCTAGCAGATCAGGCGGTCCAGTCCTCGCCGTACTCGCCAAACCACCGGGCCAGCCGACCCCGCCGGCTCACCGCCCGCAGCCGCCGCTCCGCCTCGTCCCGCACCTCCGCGGTGGCCACGATGAGCAGGCTGTCCCCGACCTTCAGCCGGGTGTCCAGGCCCGGCACGAAGCCCACCCCGTCGCGCAGCACCAGGGTCACCGAGGCGCCCACCGGCAGCCGCAGCTCGTCCACGTGCACCCCGCCCAGCCGGGAGCCCGGCGGCACCTCCAGCTGGAGCAGGTCGGCCCGCATCCGCTCCAGCGGGGCCGTCTCCAGCAGGATCTCCGCCGCCTCGGCCGGCGCGGTCACCCCGAGCCGGCGGGCCGCCGGCGCCAGGGTCCCGGCCTGGAGCAACGTGAAGATCACCACCAGCACGAAGACCGCGTCGAAGAGCCGGTCGGCGCCCGGCACCCGCAGCGAGAGCGGGATGGTGGCCAGCACGATCGGCACCGCGCCGCGCAGCCCGGCCCAGGAGAGGAAGAGCTGCTCGCGCACCCGGAACCGGAACGGCAGCGCGGAGACCGCTACCGACAGCGGCCGGGCGAGCAGCAGCAGGGCCAGCCCGGTCACCACGGCCGGCAGCACCGCCTCGGCCAGCCGGCCCGGCGAGACCAGCAGGCCGAGCAGCACGAACAGGCCGATCTGGGCCAGCCAGGCCAGCCCGTCGGCGAAACCCAGGATGGCCTGCCGGTGCGGCAGCCGGGCGTTGCCGAGCAGGACGCCGGCCACGTAGACGGCCAGGAAGCCCGAGGCGTGCAGCACCGAGCCGGCCGCGTACGCCAGCACCGTGAAGCCGACCACCGCGATCGGGTAGAGGCCGGCGGACGGCAGGGCGGCCCGGCGCAGCGCGTACCGGCCGGCGATCCCGGCGGCCACCCCGACCGCCGCGCCGGCGCCCAGCTCGTAACCGACCAGGAGCACCTCGTACCACCACGGGTGGGCCGCCTCCACCCCGGCCCGGGACAGCAGCAGCACCAGGATGACCACCGGGGCGTCGTTGATCCCGGACTCGGCCTCCAGGGTGGCCACCAGGCGGGGCGGCAGGCGCAGCCGGCGCAGGGTGGCGAAGACCGCCGCGGCGTCGGTGGACGAGAGCACCGCGCCGTAGAGCAGCGCCAGCCGCCAGTCGAGGCCGAGCAGCAGGTGCACCACCACGCCGACGACCAGGATGCTGACCACCACGCCGACCGTGGAGAGCGCGGCGGCCAGGCCGAGCACCGGTCGCAGGGTGCTCCACCGGGCGCTCAGCCCGCCCTCGGCGATGATCACGATGAGCGCGCAGAAGCCGAGCACCCGGGTCAGCTCGACGTTGTCGAAGTGGATACCCAGGCCGGCCTCGCCGATGGCCACCCCGAGCGCCAGGTAGACCAGGAGACTCGGCACGCCGAGCCGGGTGGAGAAGCGCACCGCGCCCACCGCGACCAGCAGGACGCCCGCACCGACCAGTAGCGCGACGTCGAGCCCCGGCGTCATGCGGGGCCGGTCCGGAGGGTCCTCACCCGGCCGATCCGTCGCGCAGCCGCCGGAGCACGTCGGGCAGCCCGGGGGCCGGGTGCTCGATCAGGTAGAGCTTGTCCCGGCTGGCCGCGCCGGCCCGCAGGGAGACCGCCGCCGGCCGGGCGCCGAGCGCGTCGGCCAGGGCCCGGCGGGCCGCCTCGGTGGCCCGGCCGTCCACCGCGGGCGCGTTCACGGCGATGACCAGGGCCGGTCCGTGCGGGCCGTCGAACCGGCCGCCGACCCGGGCCCGGGAGGCACCGGGCTTCACCCGTACGGCGACGGTGAGCGTGTCGTCCATGGTCACCATGATCAGTGCGGCCGGGCCTCGGCGAGCAGGGTGGTGGCCGGTGCGCAGCGGGCACACGGGGTGAAGCCCAGCCCGACCGCCTCTGCGACGGGCAGCGGCTCGTCGACCCGGCCCACCAGGTGGGGGCAGTCGGGCAGGTGGAAGCGGGGATGGCCGTCGACCACCCGGACCTCACCGTCGAGCCGGACCAGCCGGGCGACCTCCCCCGCGGAGAGGACCTCGGCCGGCGGGTCCCCCTCGAACGGGCCGTCCGGCGCCGGCGAGGTGGGCGCCGGGGCGTCCGTCGCGGTCTCTGCGCGCGACGGGCCGCGCGGTGCGGGGGGCGAGTAGGGCTCGGCCGGCGAGTAGGGCTCGGCCGGCGAGTAGGGCTCGGCCGGCGAGTAGGGCTGGGCCGGCGAGTAGGGCTCGGGCTGCGGGTCGAACACAGCAGCCCGCGGGTCGAACGGGTCGGCTGCCGGGTCGAACGCAGCGGTCGCCGGGTCGAACGGGTCGGCCGCCGGTGGCTCGGGTGGTTGCCGCCACCCGGGTCCACCGGTGCCGATCGTCGACGAAACGTGCGGGACCGGGGCTTCCGACTCGTCGTGGGACGCGCCGGTCGGCGCGGTCCGGCGGCGCGGCCCGGTCCCCCGGCCCGCCGTGCCCCGGGCGGCGGCCGCCTGGCGGGCGAACGCCACGAGGGCGACGGCGGCCAGCAGGCTGGCCGCGATTGAGGTGATCAGCAGCGCGCTGGACCCACCGGCCAGCCCGGCCACCAGGAGCACGACCGCGACGAGGATGAGCAGGATGCTGGCGGCTATCACGGCTCACCCCCGGCCGCGTCGTGTCGGTCTGCGCGGTCCGTGGCCGCCCCGGGGACGGCCACCGACGGCGGGATCAGCGGCCGGACTCGAGCGAGCCCGCGCGGCCGCCACCGTAGGAGCCGGCGAGGCCGGCGGCGGCGAGGCCGTTGCTGCCGCCGGCGGCACGGTTGCCCTCGGAGCGGGTCATCTCGGCCTCCAGGCCCTGGCCGCGACCGTCGAGGTCACGCAGCTGGCTCTCCAGGTACGCCTTGAGGCGGGTGCGGTACTCGCGCTCGAACTGCTTGAGCTCCTCGATGTGCTTCTGCAGCGCGGTGCGCTTGGCGTCCAGGCCGCCCATGGCCTCCTGGTGCCGCTGGCGGGCGTCCCGCTCGAGGGCGTCGGCCTTGGCGCGGGCCTCGCGGGTGACCTCCTCGGCCTTGGAACGGGCCTCGGAAAGCAGCTGGTCGGCCTCGCGGCGGGCGTCGGACACGTGGTCGTCGGCGGTGCGCTGGGCCATCATGAGCACCCGCAGGGCCTGCTGCTCCCCGTCCGCCGCGGTGGCCGGGCCACCCTGGGCGCGGACCTGCTCCAGCTCGGCCTGCATCGCCCGGGCCGCCTGCTCGGCGGCCGCCTTGTCGCGCTGCACCCGGTCCAGCTGGGCCTTGACGTCGTTGAGCTCCGCCGCGAGCCGGGCATCGCCGCCGGGGCCGGCGGGAGCGCCGCCCCGACCGCCGCGCTCCACCTGGGCACGCAGCTCGTTGTTCTCCTCGATCAGACGGGCCAGCTCGCGCTCGACCTCGTCCAGGAAGGCGTCGACCTCCTCCTCGTCATACCCCCGCTTGCCGATCGGCGGCTTTTTGAAGGCGACGTTGTGGACGTCGGCCGGGGTCAGCGGCATCGAAACTCCTCGGGTCAGTTGCGGCCGCGAAAGCAGGCTGATCAGCTAAAAGCGTGGATCAGCTGCCCTAACACGAACTCCATCAGCACGAACAGGATAACCAGGAGCACAAGGGAGGCCAGGTCGATGCTCACGGTACCAATCCGCAGCGGTGGGATCACACGCCTCAACGCGCGCAGGGGCGGATCAGTGACGCTCCACACGACTTCGAGTCCCGCCGATGCTCCCCGGCCCGGTTGCCAGCGGCGACCATAGGCCAGAACGGCGCCGAGGACAAATCGGGCCAACAGGATGAGCAGGAAGAAATACAGGAGCAGATAGAGCACCTGGAACAGGATCGACAACACGGCAGGCGACGTCCCTCGGTCGTGCGGGCTAGCTCAGGCTGAAGAAGCCGCCCTCAGCGATCTTGGCCTTGTCCTCCGCGGTGACCTGGACGTTGGCCGGTGAGAGCAGGAACACCCGGTTGGTCACGCGCTCGATCGTACCCCGCAGGCCGAACGCGAGCCCGGCGGCGAAGTCGACCAGTCGGCGGGCGTCCGCCTCGTCCATCTCGGTGAGGTTGATGATCACCGGCACGCCGTCGCGGAAGTGCTCACCGATGGTGCGCGCCTCCCGGTAGGTGGTCGGGTGCAGGGTGGTGATCTGGTAGCGCTGCTCGTCCTCGGGCACCACCGCCCGCTCGCGCGGCTGGGCCTGCGGCGCCAGGGCGAGGTTGTCGCGGGTGTGGTAGGTCAGCGCGCCGGAGGTCTCCCCCGCGCCGGAGCGGGTGATCGACCGGACGCTGGACCGCTCGGTCCGCTCCGGCCGCTCCACCTCGGCCCGGTCGGCCTCGGCCGCGCGGCTCGACGCGCGCTCGCTCAGCCGGCCGCGGTCGCCCACCCGGCCACGGGTCGCCGGCGGCTCCTCGGACTCGTCGTCCTCCTCGTCGGCGAACTCCTCCGAGTAGCGGCTCGACCGGTAGCGCGACTCGCGGTAGCCACCCTTGTCGTAGCCACCGTCCTCGTACGCCCGCTCATCGTCCTCCTCGACGAGACCGAGCCAGACCCCCGCCTTGCGCAGTGCACCCATCCCCGCGCCCTTCCGTCCGCCGTGCGGCACGCGCCCCCGTGCCGTGTCGCTTGATCACGAGTGGACAACGATGCCCACCGGACCGGATCGGCAATCCCCCGGCGAGCGATTCGCGGTCCGCTCGCCACGGCCCCCGGCTACGGGAACGCCGTTCCTGAACAACACTGATGTAATTTGCTTCTTTCGCGGTCAGGCTACCGCAGCGTGGAGCGCATTCCGAGCAACGCGCTGCCGACGCGGACATGTGTCGCGCCGTATTCGATAGCGATTTCCAGATCACCGCTCATGCCCGCCGAAAGCACCGTCGCCTCGGGATGGTCGGCGCGGAATCGCGCCACCACCTCGGCCAGCCGGGCGAATGCCCGGTCCGGCTCCCAGCCCAGCGGGGCGACCGCCATGAGGCCGGCGAGCCGCAACC
>NZ_MUYZ01000316.1:0-7757 GCF_003013775.1 Micromonospora sp. MH33 | reverse complement strand
CGGTGCGGCGCAGCACGTCCCGGTGCGAGGCCGCCCACACCCGGCCGGCCCGCCGCCAGAGCCGCTGCCAGTCGGCGGCGGCCCGGCCGCCGAGCGCCGCGCCGATCCGGGCGGTGAACTCGGCCGGGTCGGCGCAGGAGTCCAGGGTGGGGCCGTCGCCGGGGAAGACGTGCCGGACGATCGGGTCCAGCGGCACCAGGTCCAGGTATTCGTCGAGTTTCGCGCCGGTCGCCTCGAACAGGTCGTGGAACACCTGCGGCAGGGTGACCAGGCTCGGCCCGGTGTCGAAGCGCCACGCCCCCTCGGGGGTGTCGTGCAGGTACCGGCCGAGCTTCCCGCCGACGGTGTCGGCCCGTTCGAGGACGGTGACCTCGTGCCCGGTGACCGCCAGCCGGGCGGCGGTGGCCAGACCGCCCACGCCGGCGCCGATGACCACGATCCGCGCCATGCCGCCCCCTCTTAGCTGACCGGGCGACCCCGCCAGGTGAGCCGGCGTCGCTTCCGCAGATGGTACGACCGCAGGGTCAGCCAACCGAGGACCACGACCGATACGGGGTGTGCCAGCGCGTCGGGCCAGGCCCGCCCGCCGGTGGCCCGCGCGCTGACCGCCCGCCCGGCGACGCCGAACAGGTAGCCGGCCAGCGCGAGCCCGGCCGTCACCGGCGCGCCGGCCACCAGGGCACCGACCGCGACCAGCGGGGGAGCGGTGTAGAGCAGGAGCAGCAGGGCCACCACCACCCCGGCCGCGGCCGGGTGCCCGAACGAGGCCCAGAGCGACTTGGTGTAGCCGTCGCGCAGGTCCGGCCAGCTGTCGTACATCCGGCAGGCGGCCAGCCGCGCGCCGTCCGCGAGGGCGATCCGGCCGCCGGACCGCTTCACCGCCCGGGCCAGCTCGATGTCCTCCAGCACCTTGTCGGCGACCGCAGCGTGCCCGCCGGCGCGCAGGTAGCCGGCCCGGTCCACGACCAGGAACTGCCCGCCCGCCGCGGCCAGCGACGGCCGCGGCGAGCGTTCCATCGCGCGCAGCGGCAGGAACGTCAGCCACAACCACTGCAACAGCGGCTGCACGAGCCGGTCGGCCACCGTCCGCACCAGGATCCGGGGGTACGGCGACAGCAGCGTCGCGCCCGCCGCGCGCAGCTCGGTCACCGCCGCCGCGACCGCGTACGGGGTGAGCACCACGTCGGCGTCGACGAAGGCCAGCACGGTCGGGGCCGGGTCGGTGCGGGTGGCGAGCTGCCAGCAGGCGTACGGCTTGCCCAGCCAGCCGGGCGGCGGGGCGACCCCGGTGAGCAGGGTGACCCTCGGGTCGTCGCCGGCCACCGCGCGGACCACCCCGGTGGTGCCGTCGGTCGAGCCGTCGTCGAGGACCACGATCCGCAGCTCCGGCATGCCGCGCTGGGCGAGCAGCGCCCGCAGGCACGGGGTGACCCGGTCGGCCTCGTCGCGCAGCGGCAGCAGCACCGCCACCGCCTCGGTGACCTCGACCGGGCCGGCGCCGGGACGGCGCAGCCAGGCGGTGGCGTTGACCAGCGTGTGCGCGGTGAGCGTGGCGACCACCGCGACCACGACGAGCGCGGGGATCATGCCGGCGCGTTGACGCGGGCCGCCGGTTCCGCCACCCCGCGACCGGCCCCGTCCCGGCGGGCGCGCAGCAGCGTCACCGCCAGCGGCACGGCGGCCACCGCCATCCCGGCCGCGCCCCAGAGCGCCGAGGCGGGCAGCCGGAGGAAGACCGCGTGCGCCAGCACGCTGGAGGCGTACGTCCACAGGTAGAGCGCGAACATCGGGGCGTCCCGCCCGTCGGTGCGGTCGACGGGCGGCCCGGCGAGCGGGCGCAGCGCGGCCATCAGCAGCACCGCGAAGAGCAGCCAGCCCAGGTAGTTGCTGACCGGGATGCCGGGCAGGCCGGGCAGGGCCGGGGTGGCGTCCCGCCAGCGCCAGTAGCCCTCGGCCACCATCTGCGGGTCGAGGAAGAGGTCCCAGGCGGCCAGCCCGACCGCGGCGAGGGCGATCCGGCCCGGGCGGGAGCCGGTGAGCCGGACCGCGGTGAGCCAGGCCGGCCAGGCCATCCAGGTCCAGGCCAGCGGGATGATCAGCGGCACCCCGGCCAGCTTCGGGCCCAGCTCGCCCGAGTAGTCGTAGCTGCCGAACGGGAAGCCGGTGGCCACGCCGAGCGCCTCGATCGCGAAGCCGCCGCCGGTGGCCACGGCGACCAGGGCGAGCGCGGTGCGCGTACCCCGGCTGAGCAGGGCGTGCCCCACGGAGAGCAGCCAGCCGAGCACGACGGTGGCCACGGTCAGCCCGGCCCGGGTCGCGCCGCCGGTGAGCGGGTAGCAGATCTGGGCCAGAACCAGGACGGCCAGCAGCGCCCAGGGCAGCCGGCCCCGGCTCACGGCACGTCCGGGGCGCCGCCGGAGCCGGGCGGGGGCAGCGGCAGGTCCCGGCCGAGCACGCCGAACGGCCGCTCGTCGCCGGGGAAGTGGAAGTGGCGCAGGATGTCGACGAAGCCGAACCGGCGGTAGAGCCGCCAGGCCCGGGACCGCTGCTCGTCGGCCTCCGGCGTGGAGAGCAGGGTGGTGCTCCCCTCGGCCATGGTGAGCAGGGCGCGCAGCTGGCCGGCGCCCAGGCCGTGCCCCTGCGCGGGCGGGCGGACGTGCAGCTCGACCACCTCGAAGCAGTGGGTCAGCCAGCGCTGCCGGGCCTCGCCGTCCAGCGCGCGGTGCACCTGGTCGTGCCACCACTGGCCGGCGGCGCCGAGGTAGCCGTACCCGAAGCCGGCCAGGTGGCCCTCCGTGGTGAGGCTGGCGACGGCGCGGAAGCCGGGCCGGCGGACGTGGGTGGCGATGTAGCCGCGCCGGGCCTCCAGCAGGTCGGCGCGGTAGCCCATCGCCTCGCCGTAGACGGCCACCACGTCGTCCAGCCGCCGGACCAGATCGTCCGGCGTCCACCGCACCAACCTCATGCGTTCCCTCTCGCCGTTTCCGGGTCGCCTGCGGGGGCGGCCCACCCCAGCACCGTGCGGTCGCCGACCACGTCGCCCACCGCGAACCGCGCGAACAGTTCCTCCGCGTACCAGCCCTCGGTGGGGGTGCGGGTGATCGCGGCGCGGTGCTCCGGGTGACGGTACGCGAACGCGACCAGGTCCGCCGCGTCACGCCACACGCTCACCGTGCCCTGCCAGCCCAGCGGGGCCTCGCCGACGCCGAACCGGGCGAGCAGCCCGGGGTCGCCGAGCAGGTAGCCGATCCGGAGCCCGGCCAGCCCCCAGGTCTTGGTAAGGCTGCGGACCACCAGGAGGCCGGGCAGGTCACGGCGGGCGGCGAGGGACTCCGGTTCGCCCTCGACGCCGGGGGCCGCCGTGGTGTCGGCGAACGCCTCGTCGACCACCAGCACCCGGCCGGGGCGGGCCAGCGCGGCGAGCGCCCCGGCGGGGTGCAGCACGGAGGTGGGGTTGGTGGGGTTGCCGACCAGCACCAGGTCGGCGTCGGCGGGCACCCGGGCCGGGTCGAGCCGGAAGTCCTCGGCGGGGTCGAGCAGCACCCGCTCGACGGTGTGGCCGGCGGCCCGCAGGGCGGCCTCCGGCTCGGTGAACTGCGGGTGCACCACCACCGGCCGCCGGGCCTCGCGCAGGGCCCGGGCGATCAGCACGAATCCCTCGGCGGCGCCGGCGGTGAGGAGTACCTCTTCGGGGGGACGCCCGTGCCGGGCGGCGACGGCGGCCCGGGCCGGGCCGGGATCGGGGTACGCGGCCAGCGCGCCCATGGCGGCGACCAGCGGGTCGGCCAGCCAGTCCGGCATCGGGGCGCGGCGGACGTTGACTGCCAGGTCCACCAGGCCGGGGGTCGCCTCGGCGTCCCCGTGGTGGCCGAGGTCGGGCTCGCCCCCCGGTGCGTCGGTCCCGATCAGCTGAGCACGCATGTCCGCGATCCTGCCGGGAAGCCGCCGCCCGGGACAGCGGATCCCGGCGTGGGCCGCGTCACCACCGCTGAACCCCCTCGCCCGTTTATGAATTCTTCTCATTTCCGAATCGGAAATGTCATAGCTTGACCACGTGAGCAACCGACCCCTTGCCTCCGCTGGTCGTGCCGTGCCCCTTCTCCGCGCCGGGCTCATCGCCGGCATCGTGGTCGCCGCCGCGGCCTATCCGCTGGCCGCCGTCACCGGCATCGGCGCCAAGGCCACCGCACACGCAGTGGAGCAGAAGACGAGCATCCTCAAGACCGCGCTGCCCGCCGAGACCTCCTACCTGTACGCGCCGGACGGCAAGACCGTGCTGACGATGTTCTACGAGGAGTACCGGCAGTACACCAAGATCGAGGACATGTCGCCGAACATCCAGCAGGCGATCGTCGCCGCCGAGGACAACCGCTTCTACCAGCACCACGGCGTCGACCCGAAGGGCGTGGCCCGTGCCTTCGTGTCCAACGCCCGGTCCGGCGGCGTCTCCCAGGGCGCCTCGACCCTCACCATGCAGTACGTCCGGATGGCCCTGCGGGACAGCGCCAAGACCCCCAAGGAGGTCCAGGAGGCCACCCAGCAGACCAGCCTGCGCAAGGTCAAGGAGATGCGCATGGCGCTGGACATCGAGAAGCACATCAGCAAGGAGCAGATCCTCGAGCGCTACCTCAACTCGGCCTACTTCGGCCACCGGGCGTACGGGATCTACGCGGCCTCGCAGATCTTCTTCTCCAAGACCCCGGCCACCCTCACCCCGGTGGAGGCGGCCACCCTGGCCGGCCTGGTCAAGTCCCCCTCGGAGTACGACCCGATCACCTCCGACCAGAAGGACGCCACCGCCCGCCGCAACTACGTGCTCGACAACATGGCCCGCCTCGGCTACCTGTCGCCGGACGCCGCGGGGGCGGCCAAGGCCGAGCCGATCAAGCTGCGGCTCACCAACCCGCCGAACGACTGCGCCTCGCTCCTGGAGAAGTACCGGGCGACCTGGGGCTTCTACTGCGACTACCTGAAGAACTGGTGGAGCACCCAACCCGCGTTCGGGGAAAATCGGCTGGAACGGATGGACAAGCTGCGCCGGGGCGGCTACCGCATCGTCCTCGCCCTCGACCCCAAGATCCAGGAGGCGGCGGAGAAGAACGTCGGCGCCAAGGACGGCACGGGCAGCCCGTACGCCAACGGCATCGTGGTCGCCGAGCCGGGCACCGGACGGATCAAGGCGATGGCGGTGAACCGGACCTACTCGCTCGATCTGAGCGAGAACCCGAACAGTTCCAACCCGGAGGCCGGCCCGAACGTCAAGGCGAACTATCCGAACACGGTCGCACCGTTGCTCGGCGGGGGGACACTCCCCGGGTACCAGGCCGGATCGACGTTCAAGATGTTCACGATGCTCGCCGCGCTCAACTCCGGGACGAAGCTCTCCGACACCATCAACTCGCCGTACCGCTACCAGTCCAAGGTCTACGACGGGTGGGCGCCGTCGAACGCCAGCGGCGCGATGACCGGCGTGCAGACCATGTGGTCCGGCTTCGGCAAGTCGGTGAACACCTTCTTCGTGCAGCTGGAGGAGCAGGTCGGCGCGGAGAAGGGAGTGCGCCTGGCCGAGCAGCTCGGGCTGCGCTGGCGTACCGACGTGGACCGCGAGCACGCCGCGCCGGACAAGGCGAACAAGTGGGGCGCGTTCACCCTGGGCGTCTCCGACGCCACCCCGCTGGAGATGGCGAACGCGTACGCCGCCGTCGCGGCCGACGGCCGGTACTGCGAGGCCATCCCGGTCAACTCGATCCTGAACCGGGACGGCACGCCGGCCATGTACAAGACCGCCGGCGGGGTGGAGCGGGAGGTCGCCAAGCCGCGCTGCCGGCAGGTGGTCAGCGCCGACGCGGCCCGGGCGGCCACCGACGCGGCCCGCTGCCCGACCGGCGACACCCCGGCCAGGGGGGGCTGCGGCGGCTGGTCGACCGCGGACAGCGTGCGGGGCACGGTCGGCCGCCCGGTCGCCGGCAAGACGGGTACCACGGACAGCACCCGGTCCGCCTGGTTCGCCGGCTACACGCCGGAACTGGCGGCGGCCAGCTTCATCGCCGATCCGGACAACCCGTTCAACGCGGTGGGCGACGGACTGTCCGAGGTGCCCGTCAACGCGGTGGCGATGACCCTGCGCGACGCGCTGAAGGGCCAGCCCACCCGCCAGTTCACCCCACCCAGCGACCAGATAGTCGGCTGACCGCCCCCTGAGGCTGCCCGGGGGTGCGCCCGGGCCAGTTGATCAAGAGGTTTGCGCGCGGAATCGCCCGATTCCTGACGCAAACCTCTTGATCAACTTACGTGGGGGGCGCGGTCAGCGGAGGTCGGCGGAGACGAAGGACCACAGCTCCAGGTCCACCCGGGCCCCGTGGACGAAACCGGCGTTGCGGAGCAGGCCCTCGTAGCTGAAGCCGGCCTTCTCCGCGACGCGGCGGGAAGCCACGTTGCCGGGCGCCACCCGCAGCTCGACGCGCTGGAAGCCGTGCTCCAGGATCAGCGCGATGGCGACCGCGTCGACCGCCTCGGCGGCCAGGCCGTAGCCGCGGGCGTGCGGGGCGATCGCGTAGGACACCTCGGTCAGCCGGGCGCCCCAGTCGGTGCGCCGGGTCCAGAGACAGCCGACCACCCGCTGGTCCTCGCGGCGGACCACCGCCCAGTGGTCGCCCTCGCCGCTGTCCCGGCGCTGCCGGGCCAGCTCGGTGCACCAGGCCCGCCCGTCGATCTGACCCGAGGAGTCGGCCAGCGGCAGCCACCGCTGGGTCTGCCGGTCCGCGAACACCTCGTCGACCGCCTCGGCGTCCGCCGCGACGAGCTGGCGTACCTCGGTGCGCGGGGTGGAAACGGTCAGCGCCGGGAAACGGCGCACGGCCACCTGCCCGATCACGCCGGAGCCTCCGCGGGGGCGACGGCCGCCGCGACCAGCCGGGCCGCGATCTCCGGGTGCGCCGCCCAGTGCGGCACGAGTTGCGAGGCGTGCACGCCCCGCCAGACGAAGCCCTCCGGGGCGCCGCCCTCCCAGCGCCAGGCCGCCCGCTCGCCGGACCGCGGGGTGAGCACCGCGGCGTGCTGCTTGTGCCCCACCACGGTGGCACCGGCCCGGGCCACCACGCTGTCACCGGCCGCGGTCGCCTCCCGGTAGCCGACCACCAGGCCGTCCCGGCTGGCGCCGACCGCGTCGAGCACCCCGCACATGGGCAGGCCGTCCAGCTCCCGGGCCAGCCAGAGCAGGCCGGCCCCCTCGGCGACCACCGGGCGGCCGGTGCGGGCCAGCTCGGCCACCGCCGCCTCCCCCTCGTCGGCGCGGCGTTCGTCGGCGACGATCCACCAGGTCCCGGAGAGGACGCCGACGGGCGTCCCGGGGTACGGCTGCCAGACGCCGCGGTAGCGCAGCCCGTCCAGGGTGGAGCGGTCGCGCTGCTGCCGGCGCCAGCCGGCGAGGACCGGCAGGGCCGCGCCGAGGCGTTCGAGGGACTCGGTGGCGTCCTGGGCGGTGAGTTCCGCGAGGGCGGCGAGGTCCTCCCGTTCGACGGCGGCCCAGAAGGCGGCGTCGGCGCCGCCCGGGCTCTCCTCGGCGGCGGGGCCGCCGGGACCGGCGCTGGGCCAGTAGCGGGCCCGGTCGAAGGCATAGGTGGGCAGGTCGACGGTGCCGGTCTCGGCGAGCACGGCGGTGAGGTCCACCGGGAGGCCGATGGTGTGCGCGGTGGCCAGGTTGGTGAGCAGGCGGGTGGGGTCGTCCTCGCCGCGGCGCAGGGTGCCGACCGTGTGGC
>NZ_MUYZ01000315.1:0-7807 GCF_003013775.1 Micromonospora sp. MH33 | reverse complement strand
CCGGGCCGCCGCGGCCGCGGTCAGCGCCGTCGCCGCCGAGCGGCGGATCTTCTGCGTCCGCGCGGACGACCGGGCCGCCGCCACCGCCTGGACCCCGGCGGTGACCCGGCACGGCCCGGTCACCGTGGCCGTGCTGGGCGGCGGCGACCCCCGCCGCGCCATGACCGTCCGCGACGCCGTCCGCGACCTCCTGGGTGCGAGGAAGGGCCCCCTGTCAACGCCGCCAGCGGAGCAGGGGTCCCGGGTCGACACCCCGGGCCACGCCGGCGGGCGGGTGGCGCTCGTCGGTGCGGGGCCGGGCGATCCCGAGCTGATCACCCTGAAGGGCTGGCGGCTGCTCACCGAGGCGGAGGTCGTGGTCGCCGACCGGCTCGTCCCCGGGCTGCTCCTCGACGAGCTGCGCCCGGACGTCGAGCTGGTCGACGCCTCCAAGATCCCGTACGGGCCGTCGCGGGCCCAGGAGGAGATCAACCGGATCCTGGTGGACCGGGCCCGGGCCGGCAAGGTCGTGGTACGCCTCAAGGGCGGCGACCCGTACGTCTTCGGCCGGGGCGGCGAGGAGCTGCTGGCCTGCGCCGAGGCGGGCGTGCCGGTCACCGTGGTGCCCGGGGTGACCAGCGCGATCTCGGTGCCCGCCGCGGCCGGGGTGCCGGTCACCCACCGGGCGGTGGCGCACGAGTTCACCGTGGTCTCCGGGCACGTCGCGCCCGACTCGCCGGCCTCGCTGGTCCACTGGGAGTCCCTCGCCGGCCTGCACGGCACCCTGGTGATCCTGATGGGCCTGAAGAACCTCGCGGCGATCAGCGCCACCCTCGTCGCGCACGGCAAGCCCGCGGGGACCCCGGCAGCGGTGATCCAGGAGGGCACCACCACCGCCCAGCGGTCCCTCCGCTCGACCCTCGGCACGGTGGCCGCCGACGTCGAGTCCGCGGCCCTCCGCCCACCCGCCATCGTCGTGATCGGGAATGTGGTCGGGGCACTCGACACCTGAGCCCCGAGCAAGCGAGCGGCCCGGGACCAGTCGGTCCCGGGCCGTCGTCGTGCCTGGTCAGTTCACTGCTTGAGCATGTTGTCCAGCATCAGCGCGCAGCGGATCAGCCCGAGGTGGCTGTACGCCTGCGGGTGGTTGCCCAGCCCGCGCTCGGCCAGCGGGTCGTACTGCTCGGGGAGCAGCCCGGTCGGCCCGGCCGTGTCGACCATCTGGGCGAACAGCTCCTCCGCGTCGGTGCGCCGGCCGGTGCGCAGGTACGCCTCGATCAGCCACGCCGTGCAGATGTGGAAGCCGCCCTCCCGGCCGGGCAGGCCGTCGTCCCAGTGGTACCGGTAGACGACCGGGCCGCTGCGCAGCTCCGCCTCGATCTTCAGCACCGTGGACAGGAAGCGCGGGTCGTCCCCGGCGAGCAGCCCGGAGATGCCGATCCAGAGTGACGAGGCGTCCATCTCCTCGTACCCGTAGGCGACGCTGTACGCCTCCGCCTCCGGGTGCCAGCCGTGCTCCAGCACGTTGTCGGCGATCCGGTCGCGCAGCTCGACCCACTCCGGCCGGTCCTCGCCGCCGTGCTGCCGCACCACGTGCAGCGCCCGGTCGACGGTCATCCAGAGCATGACCTTGGAGAAGACGTGGTGCCGGGGTGGGAGGCGGGCCTCCCAGATGCCGTGGTCGGGCTCGTGCCAGCGGCGGCGGACCGCCTCGACCATGTTCTCCAGCACCCGCCACTCGTCGTCCCGGACCGAGCCCCGGGCGTCGGCCACCGCGGCGATCAGGTCGGCGACCGGGCCGAAGACGTCGAGCTGGAGCTGGTGGTTGGCGAGGTTGCCGACCCGGACCGGCCGGGAGCCGGCGTATCCGGGCAGGGTGTCGATGACCGCCTCGGCGCCCAGCTCGTAGCCGTCGACGGTGTAGAGCGGGTGCAGCCGCTCGGGGTGCCCGCCGGTGCGGTCGATGACGCCGTCGACCCAGCGCAGCAGGCCCTCCGCCTCCTCGGTGGAGCCGAGGTCGACCAGCGCGCGGGCGGTCATCGCCGCGTCCCGCAGCCAGCAGTAGCGGTAGTCCCAGTTCCGGACGCCGCCCAGCTCCTCCGGGAGCGAGGTGGTCGCCGCGGCGAGGATCGAGCCGGTCGGCTCGTGGCAGAGCCCGCGCAGGGTGAGCGCGCTGCGGGCCACCAGGTCCCGGGCGGTGCCGGGCAGCCGCAGCGAGGCCACCCAGTCCTTCCAGGGCTGCTCGGCGGCGGCCTGCCGCTCGTGGATCGGCACCCGGTGGTGCTCCAGGCTCTGGGTGCCGAAGCGCAGCTCCAGCACCACCTGGCCGCCGGCGGCCGACAGGTCCACCACCGCCTTGGCGGTCTCGTAGCCGGCGTCGTTGGTGACCTCCCACTCGACGCCGGGCGAGTAGAGCGCCACCGGCTCGTTGGAGCCGAGCACCAGCAGCCCGTCGTCGAGCGGCTGGAGCTGCACGGCGACCTGACCGAACTCGGGCCGCGGGGCGAAGTCGATCCGGGCCCGCCCGGTGCCGCTGAGCACCCGGACCAGCGTCGAGTCGCCGGTGACGATCGCCGGGCCGTCCGGCGTGGTCTCCTTCGCCGGCAGGTCCAGCCAGTCGGTCACGGTCAGGCCGGACCAGCGGGTCTCCACGGTCATGGTGTTGCTGCGGTAGCGCTGGCCCAGCGGGATGCCGCCCCGCTGCGGGCCGACGGTGAAGTGCCCGGCCGGGCTGCCGCCGACCAGGTCGGCGAAGATCGCCGCCGAGTCCGGCTTCGGGTGGCACAGCCAAGTGATCTTGGCCTCGGGGGTGACGAGCGCGACCGTGCGGCCGTTGGCCAGCATCGAGTGCCGCTCGATCGGCACCGCCCGCTCGCCGAAGAGCCAGTGCCGCCGGGTCTCCAGCAGCAGGCCCAGCGCCCGGGCCGCCTCGATGGGCTCGGCCACCCGGTAGTCGGCCCGGGTGTCGCCCGGACCGATCTTGATGCCGACGTCCGGCCCGTGCAGGTTGCCGAAGGCGTTCTCGTCGGTGACGTCGTCGCCGATGAACAGCACGGCGCTGGCCGCGAGCTGGGTCCGGAGCTGGTCGACCGCGGTGCCCTTGTGGGTGGCCACCACCGACAGCTCGATGACCTCCTTGCCCTGGGTGACGGTGACGTCCTCCCAGGTGGCGGGGCCGCTGCGGACCGCCTCGATGGCCGCGGCGGCGATCTGCGGGTCGACCCCGCGGGTGTGCACGGCGACGCTGGCCGGCTTGCGCTCCAGGCGTACGCCCGGGTGGGCCGCCGCGATCTCGCGCAGCTCGTTGCGGAGCCGGTGCCGGACGGCGATCAGCTCCGGGGTGAGCCGCTCGACGAAGCCGATGTCGAACTCGGAGCCGTGGCTGCCGACCAGGTGCACCTCGCTGGGCAGCCGGGAGAGCGTGGCCAGGTCGCGCAGCGCGCGGCCGGAGACCACCGCGACGCTGGTCTGCGGCAGGGACGCGAGGGCGCGGACCGCGGCCACCGACTCGGGCAGCGGTACGGCCTTGCTCGGGTCCTCGACGATCGGGGCCAGGGTGCCGTCATAGTCGCAGGCGACCAGGAGCTGGGGGACCCGGGCGATCCGGCCGATCGCGGCGCGCAGCTCGGGATCCATCACCCCGCCGTGCGGAGTGGTGGTGGCAGGAGAGCTCACGCCGCCTCCGCATCGGGGACGCCGAGTTCGGTCAGGAAGGACTTGGCCCAGTGGCCGACGTCGTGGCTGCGCAGGTGGCGTTGCATTATCCGCATCCTGCGTCGGGCCTCGGGTTTCTCGACGTGCACGGCGCGCAGCAGCGCGTCCTTGACCGCGTCGGGGTCGTGCGGGTTGCACAGGAAGGCCTGGCGCAGCTCGGTGGCGGCGCCGGCGAACTCACTGAGCACGAGCGCGCCGCCCTGGTCGGCGCGCGATGCGACGTACTCCTTGGCCACCAGATTCATTCCGTCTCGCAGCGGGGTCACCATCATCACGTCTGCCGCGACGTACATCGCGGCAAGTTCGGAGCGACTGTACGACTGATGCAGATAATGCACCGCCGGCACGCCGACCCGTCCAAATTCGCCGTTAATCCGGCCAACCTCGCGCTCCACCTTCACCCGGAGTGCCTGGTAGTGCTCCACGCGCTCGCGGCTCGGCGTGGCGACCTGCACCATAACCGCGTCGGGGACTGTCAACTTTCCGTCAGCGAGGAGTTCGCGGAAGGCCTTCAGCCGGAGCTCGATGCCCTTGGTGTAGTCGAGCCGGTCGACGCCCAGGATGATCGTCTTCGGGTTGCCCAGCTCCTCGCGGATCTGCTTGGCCCGGGCCTGGATCGCCGGGTCCTCGGCCAGCCGCTCCATCTCCCGGGTGTCGATCGAGATGGGGAACGCGCCGGCCTTCACCTGCCGGCCGTCGACCTGGATCATCTGCCCCTCGTAGCGGAGGCCGAGCAGGTGCCGGGCCAGCCGGACGAAGTTCTGCGCCGCCAGCCGCTGCTGGAAGCCGACCAGGTCAGCGCCGAGCAGGCCGCGCAGGATCTCGGTGCGGAACGGCATCTGCATGAACAGCTCGATCGGCGGGAACGGGATGTGCAGGAAGAAGCCGATCCGCAGGTCCGGCCGCAGCTCGCGGAGCATCGCCGGGACGAGCTGGAGTTGGTAGTCCTGCACCCAGACCGTGGCGCCCTCGGCCGCGACGTCCGCCGCGGCCTCCGCGAACCGGGCGTTGACCAGCCGGTACGCCTCGCGCCAGCGCCGCTTGTAGGCCGGGGTCTCGACCGCGTCGTGATAGAGCGGCCAGATCGTGGCGTTCGACTGCCCCTCGTAGTAGCGCTCCAGCTCCTCGGCGCTCAGCGGCACCGGGTGCAGCCGGATCCCCTCCAGGTCGAAGGGCTCGGGGGCGGCGCCGGTGCCGCCGGCCCAGCCGACCCAGGTGCCCTGGTGCTCGGCGAGCACCGGGTGCAGCGCGGTCACCAGGCCGCCCGGGCTGCGTCGCCACTGCCGCCCTTCGGGTGTGCTCACCTCGTCGACCGGCAGTCGGTTCGCCACAACGACAAAGGAGCTACGGACGGTCACGATCGGCCACCTCCGGGTGCTGACGGGTCCACCGCGATGAGCGTACTGAGCGTAGCTGCGGCGTCTGTTGCCCCGTGCCTGAGTTCCCTACCCGTCCCAGAAGGGCCGAATCCAGATCGTGATCTTGTCGACAGCCGCAGCGTGCCGGGTACTCCGGGGCGGGGTGATGTGGGCGGAGCGGGGCGTACCTGTCAGGATTGACGATGGCGTGCGCGCGGCCGGCCCCGGGCCGGCGGCGGCCGGCGGACCTCGCCGCCCGCGCCCGCGCCCGCCAGCTCGCGATCGCAACCGACGGAGGTAGCCCGCACCGTGGCCCAGTTCATCTACGTCCTGGAAAAGGCGCGCAAGGCGCACGGCGACAAGGTCGTGCTCGACAACGTGACGCTGAACTTCCTGCCGGGGGCCAAGATCGGTGTGGTCGGTCCGAACGGCGCCGGTAAGTCCAGCCTCCTCAAGATCATGGCAGGTTGGGACCAGCCGAGCAACGGCGAGGCCCGGCTCATGCCCGGCTACACCGTCGGCATGCTGGCCCAGGAGCCGCCGCTCAACGACGCCAAGACCGTCCTCGGCAACATCGAGGAGGCGGTCGCCGAGACCAAGGCCAAGCTGGAGCGGTTCAACAAGATCGCCGAGCAGATGGCGACCGACTACTCCGACCAGCTGATGGAGGAGATGGGCAAGCTCCAGGAGGAGCTGGACCACGCCGACGCGTGGGACATCGACTCCAAGCTCGAGCTGGCCATGGACGCGCTGCGCTGCCCCGCGCCGGACGCCGACGTGACGCAGCTCTCCGGCGGTGAGCGCCGCCGGGTGGCGCTCTGCAAGCTGCTGCTGGAGGCCCCGGACCTGCTGCTGCTCGACGAGCCCACCAACCACCTGGACGCGGAGAGCGTGCAGTGGCTGGAGCAGCACCTGGCCAAGTACGCCGGCACGGTCATCGCCATCACCCACGACCGGTACTTCCTCGACAACGTGGCCGGCTGGATCCTGGAGCTGGACCGGGGCCGGGCCATCGGCTACGAGGGCAACTACTCCACCTACCTGGAGAAGAAGGCCGCTCGGATGGCGGTCGAGGGCCGGCGCGACGCCAAGATGAAGAAGCGCCTCGACGAGGAGCTGGAGTGGGTCCGCTCCAACGCCAAGGCGCGGCAGACCAAGTCCAAGGCCCGCCTCGACCGCTACGAGGAGATGGCCACGGCGGCCGAGCAGACCCGCAAGCTGGACTTCGAGGAGATCCAGATCCCGCCGGGCCCGCGCCTGGGCAGCACCGTGATCGAGGCCAACAACCTCGTCAAGGCGTTCGGCGAGCGGGTGCTGATCGACAACCTGTCGTTCTCGCTGCCCCGCAACGGCATCGTGGGCGTGATCGGCCCGAACGGCGTCGGCAAGACCACCCTCTTCAAGACCATCGTGGGCCTGGAGGAGCCGACCGCCGGCACGGTGAAGGTCGGCGACACCGTCTCGCTGTCGTACGTCGACCAGAGCCGGGCCGGCCTGGCGGGGGACAAGACGGTCTGGGAGACCGTCTCGGACGGGCTGGACCACCTCCTGGTGGGCAAGGTCGAGATGCCGTCCCGGGCGTACATCGCCGCGTTCGGCTTCAAGGGGCCGGACCAGCAGAAGCCGACCAAGGTGCTCTCCGGTGGCGAGCGGAACCGGCTCAACCTGGCGCTGACCCTCAAGATCGGCGGCAACGTCATCCTGCTCGACGAGCCGACCAACGACCTCGACGTCGAGACGCTCGGCAGCCTGGAGAACGCGCTGCTGGAGTTCCCCGGCTGCGCCGTGGTCATCTCCCACGACCGGATGTTC
Organism: Micromonospora sp. MH33; assembly: GCF_003013775.1. NCBI lineage: Bacteria > Bacillati > Actinomycetota > Actinomycetes > Micromonosporales > Micromonosporaceae > Micromonospora > Micromonospora sp. MH33. The sequence goes on along the minus strand of NZ_MUYZ01000315.1, from coordinate 944 downwards.
CTGGACCGGGTCGCCACGCACATCCTGGCCTGGGAGGGCGACGACCAGAACCCGGCCCGGTGGTTCTGGTTCGAGGGCAACTTCGAGGCGTACGAGAAGAACAAGATCGACCGCCTCGGCGCCGAGGCCGCCCGGCCGCACCGCGTGACGTACCGCAAGCTCACCCGTGACTGACAAGTTCGTCTACGACTGCGCGCTGCGCTGGTCCGACCTGGACGCGTACGGCCACGTCAACAACTCCCGTTTCCTCACGCTGTACGAGGAGGCACGGGTGGCGCTGATGTTCGCCGGCGGCCGGGCGTGGGGAGTGGGCTCGTTCGCCGACGGGGTGGTCATCCGCCGGCACGAGGTCGACTACCTGCGCCCGGTCGACTACGCGCTGGGCCGGTCCACCGCGGAGGCGGCCCCGACGGTCCGGATCGAGCTCTGGGTGGAGGAGATCCGGGCGGGCTCCTTCACCGTCGCCTACGAGCTCTACGACCGGGACGTGCTGGCCAGCCGGGCCCGCTCGGTGCTGGTCCCGTTCGACCTGGCCGCGCAGCGGCCCCGCCGGATCTCCGCCGACGAGCGGGCCTTCCTGCTCCGGTACGCGCCCGGGCTGCCGGTGAGCGCGAGGAGTGAGCCGGGTTTGCGAGCCCCGCAGTCGCGAACGAAGGGTGGCCCGGCATGACCACACCGGCCACCGGCCACGGGCTGGACGGGGTGGCCGACGCGGGCGCCTTCCTGGCCCGCCTGGTCCGGCTGGACCCGGCCATCCTGGTCCGGCTCCGGCCGGTGCCGGGAGCCCGGCGTACGGCACTCTGGGCGCGGCTGCCGTGGGATGTGCTCGTGGTGCGTACCGTCCCCGGCGCGGCGCCGGGCGACGCCACGGTCGCGGCGGCCGAGTTGCTGGCGGAGCTGTCGGCCGGCGGCGACGCGCTGCCCCGGCGCCGCGACGACGGCTG
>NZ_MUYZ01000314.1:0-7836 GCF_003013775.1 Micromonospora sp. MH33 | reverse complement strand
GTCCAGGGTGAGGTTGAGGCTGAAGATGAGCGGTCCCATGGCAGGCGAGTCTAACGCCACTACGGCGTCGGCCCAGGTAAGCGTCGCATCAGCGAGCTCGCGGTACACGCGCCCTGTCTCGTTGAAGTCGTCGGTCTGGACGAGCCTGGGCTCGCTCGCGGGCATCGCCAGCTCGACACCCACGACCAGGGCGGGTCCCGAACTCACGCCCGATGAAGCCCGCCGGAAGATGCCGGGACCCAGACTCCCGCCCAGTCGGGACCGCTACTCGCGCTCAGAACCAACCAGGCTCATAGCCACTCGCCGATGACGGCGATGGTGAGGGTTGCTTGGTAGCGGACGGCCAACTTGTCGTACCGGGTGGCCATGCCGCGGTGGCGTTGAGTCGGTTGATACCGCACTCCACGGCATGTCGTTGCTGGTAGACGACGGAATCGAAGGCGGGTGGTCGGCCGCCCCTTCGACCCTTTGGCCTTGCGTTGCCCGGCGGTCAGAAGCATCGCCACGGGTTTCTGGCCCTGCTCACAGGCCAGGTGCGTCTTGGTGGTCAGACCCCCGCGCGAGCGGCCCAACGCATGGTCGGCAGGCTCGTCCTGCAGCCCACCGGGTGGTTCCTTGCTGACCGTCCCGGTGAGCACCCGCGGCATGCCGGTGAGCGCGGCTGGTCGTGGAGTCCACACTGGCGTCCCACTGGATAGGGCCGCTCGCGTCGGTGTGGGCCTGCAACGCCGACAGGATGGTTTGCCACGTGCCGTCACGCTGCCACCGACGGAACAAGCCGCAGATCGTCTGCCAGGGCGCGTACTGCTCGGGCACGTCACGCCAGGGCTTTCAGGCGCCGCCCCTCGGCCAGCCCCTGCCCGAGCTTCCCCCGCTTCTTCCCTCGTGGGCCCCCATTCCTGACCGGCCCGATGTGACGCCGTTCACCCCGACAAGGGACGTCGTGAAAAGCGCGTCAAGAAACGCCTGGCGGCCGTCATGGTCGCGTTAATGCCCCTGTCCAGGCGGCGTTTGCAGCGTTTTGATTGCCCGGCGGGACCGGGAGGCGGTCGCGAGGAATGATCCCAATTAGAGGAGTCAGCGGTGTCTGACCTGGTGTTCGTGCTGTTGACGGTGGGGCTGTTCGCGGCGCTCGCCCTCGTGGTGAGGGGTGTGGAAAAGCTGTGAGCGCGGTGAACGCCGCCGGTCTCGTGCTGGCGATCGGCCTGGGCGTGTTCCTGGTCGTCGCCCTGCTGTTCCCGGAGCGCTTCTGATGAGCATGACAACAGCCGGCGTCATCTTCGTGCTGTCCCTGGTGGCGGCGCTGGTCGCCGCGCACAAGCCGTTCGGCGACCACATGTACCGGGTGGTGTCCGGCAGCCGGTCGTCCCGGATTGAACGCGGGATCTACCGGCTGGTCGGGGTCAACCCGGCAGCCGAGCAGACCTGGGGCGTTTACGCCCGCAGCGTGCTGGCCTTCTCGGCCGTCTCGATCCTGTTCCTCTACCTGTTCCAGCGGGTGCAGGACAAGCTGTGGCTCTCGCTGGGCTTCGACCCCGTGGTGCCGCACGGCGCCTGGAACACGGCGGTCTCGTTCGTGACCAACACGAACTGGCAGTCGTACTCGGGTGAGTCGACCATGGGCCACCTCGTGCAGATGGCCGGCCTGGCCGTGCAGAACTTCGTCTCCGCCGCGGTCGGCATCGCCGTGGCGGTGGCCCTGATCCGCGGGTTGGCCCGCAGCCGCACCGGCGAGCTGGGCAACTTTTGGGTCGACCTGATCCGGATCACGGTGCGGATCCTGCTGCCCGTGGCCGTGCTCGGCGCGCTCGCGCTGATGATCGGCGGCGCGGTGCAGAACCTCTCCGGCGGCACCGACGTCACCACGCTGACCGGCGGCACGCAGCACCTCACCGGCGGCCCGGTGGCCAGCCAGGAAGTGATCAAGGCGCTGGGCACCAACGGTGGCGGCTTCTACAACGTCAACAGCGCCCACCCGTTCGAGAACCCGACGGCCTGGACCAACTGGCTGCAGATCTTCCTCATCCTGCTCATCCCGTTCAGCCTGCCCCGGGTCTTCGGCCGGATGGTCGGCCAGAACCGCCAGGGCTACGCGATCGCCTCCGTCATGGCCATCCTCGCGCTGGCCAGCGTCACCCTGACCACCATCTTCGAGCTGGCCGGGCACGGCACTGTCCCGCAGGCCGTCGGCGCGGCGCTGGAAGGCAAGGAGGTCCGGTTCGACGTGTCGAACTCAGCGACCTTCGCCGCCGCCACCACCCTCACCTCGACCGGCGCGGTCAACTCCTTCCACGACTCGTACACCGCGCTGGGCGGGATGATGACGCTGGGCAACATGATGCTCGGCGAGGTCGCGCCCGGCGGCGTCGGCGCGGGCCTCTACGGCCTGCTGATCCTGGCGGTGATCACGGTGTTCGTCGCCGGCCTGATGGTCGGCCGGACGCCGGAGTACATCGGCAAGAAGATCGGTTCGCGCGAGATCAAGCTCGCCTCGCTGTACTTCCTGATCACCCCGGCGCTGGTGCTGGCCGGCACGGCGGCGGCGTTCGCCACGGGCAACAACGCCACGGCCCTGAACGCCGGCCCGCACGGCCTCTCCGAGGTGCTGTACGCCTTCACCTCGGCCGCCAACAACAACGGATCCGCGTTCGCTGGCATCACCGTGAACACCACGTGGTGGGACACCGCGCTCGGACTCTGCATGCTGCTCGGCCGGTTCCTGCCGATCATCTTCGTGCTCGCGCTGGCCGGTTCGCTCGCCCGACAGCAGCCCACCCCCGCGTCCGAGGGCACCCTGCCGACCCACCGACCCCTCTTCGTCGGGATGGTCGCCGGCGTCACGGTGGTCCTGGTGGCGCTCACCTTCCTTCCCGCGCTCGCGCTCGGCCCCCTCGCTGAGGGGCTGTGACCACCATGAGGAACGAGAAAATGCCCGTCACATCCGTGACATCCGGCACCGCCGAGGAGCCGGTGGCCGGCACCCCAGCCAGCCACGGCAGCCGGGTCGGCGGGGGTCTGCTGGACCCGAAGCAGCTGATCCGGTCGCTGCCGGACGCGCTGCGCAAGCTCGACCCCCGCACGCTCTGGCGCAACCCGGTCATGCTCATCGTGGAGATCGGCGCCGTCTTCACCACCGTCCTGGCGGTGACCGACCCGTCGGTCTTCGCCTGGGCGATCACCGTCTGGCTGTGGCTCACCGTGGTCTTCGCGAACCTGGCCGAGGCGGTCGCCGAGGGACGGGGCAAGGCCCAGGCCGCCGCCCTGCGGCAGGCGAAGCAGGACACGATCGCCACCCGACTGGTCGGCTGGAAGCCCGGCGCGGCGACGAACGCCCACCGCGACGAGGCGGTCCCCGCGCCGCAGCTCCGGCAGGGCGACGTCGTCCTGGTCGAGGCCGGCAACATCATCCCCGGCGACGGGGACGTGGTCGAGGGCATCGCGAGCGTCGACGAGTCGGCGATCACCGGCGAGTCCGCGCCCGTCATCCGGGAGTCCGGCGGCGACCGCAGCGCGGTCACGGGCGGCACCAGGGTGCTCTCTGACCGGATCATCGTGCGGATCACCCAGAAGCCGGGCGAGAGCTTCATCGACCGGATGATCGCCCTGGTCGAGGGCGCCAACCGGCAGAAGACCCCGAACGAGATCGCGCTGAACATCCTGCTCGCCGCGCTCACGATCATCTTCCTGCTGGCCGTGGTGACCCTCCAACCGCTGGCGATCTTCGCCAAGGGCTACCAGGCGGCCGCCCCCAACACCGGCGCGATCACCGACGCCGGCGTCAGCGGCGTGGTGCTGGTGTCGCTGCTGGTCTGCCTGATCCCCACCACCATCGGGGCGTTGCTGTCGGCCATCGGCATCGCCGGCATGGACCGCCTGGTGCAGCGCAACGTCCTGGCCATGAGCGGCCGGGCGGTCGAGGCGGCCGGCGACGTGAACACCCTGCTGCTGGACAAGACCGGCACGATCACGCTGGGCAACCGGCAGGCCGCCGAGGTCCTTCCGGTCGAGGGGGTGAGCGCCGCCGAGGTCGCCGACGCCGCGCAACTGTCCAGCCTCGCCGACGAGACCCCCGAGGGCCGTTCCGTCGTGGTGCTCGTCAAGAACGAGTTCGGCCTGCGCGAGCGCGAGCCAGGCCTCATCCCGCACGCCACCTTCGTACCGTTCACCGCGCAGACCCGGATGAGCGGCGTCGACCTCGGCACGGCAAGCATCGACGGCGGCGTCCGCCGGATCCGCAAGGGCGCCGCCGCCGCGGTGATGAAGTGGGTCCGCGAGAACGGCGGCCACCCGACCGAGCAGGTCGGCGAACTGGTCGACGCGATCAGCGGCACCGGCGGCACCCCGCTGGTGGTCGCCGAGCACGCCGACGGCGAGCCGGCCCGCGCCCTCGGCGTCATCCACCTCAAGGACGTGGTCAAGGCCGGCATGCGCGCCCGCTTCGACGAGATGCGCCGGATGGGCATCCGCACCGTGATGATCACCGGTGACAACCCGCGGACCGCAAAGGCCATCGCGGACGAGGCCGGAGTGGACGACTTCCTCGCCGAGGCCACCCCCGAGGACAAGCTCGCCCTGATCCGGACGGAGCAGGAGGGCGGCAGGCTGGTCGCCATGACCGGCGACGGCACCAACGACGCCCCGGCCCTCGCCCAGGCCGACGTCGGCGTGGCCATGAACACCGGCACGTCGGCCGCCAAAGAGGCCGGCAACATGGTCGACCTCGACTCCGACCCGACGAAGCTCATCGAGATCGTCGAGATCGGCAAGCAGTTGCTCATCACCCGCGGCGCCCTGACCACCTTCTCGATCGCCAACGACATCGCCAAGTACTTCGCGATCATCCCGGCCATGTTCGCCGGCATCTACCCGAGCCTGGACACCCTGAACGTGATGCGGCTGGACAGCCCGGAGTCGGCGATCCTCGCCGCGGTCATCTTCAACGCGATCATCATCGTCGCACTCATCCCGCTGGCCCTGCGCGGCGTGCACTACCGGCCGGCCAGCGCGTCGAAGCTGCTCAGCCGCAACCTCTGGCTCTACGGCCTCGGCGGCATCATCGTGCCATTCATCGGCATCAAGCTCATCGACCTGCTCATCCAGCTCATTCCAGGGATCTCGTGATGCGCCTCCCGACTTGGCTCGCCCAACATCTGGCCGCCCTGCGCGCGCTGCTCGTGTTCACCGTCCTGCTCGGCGTCGCGTACCCGCTGGCCATGGTGGCCGCCGGCCGGCTCCCCGGTCTGGACGGCAGGGCCGACGGCTCGCCGGTGAGCGTGAACGGCACGACCGTGGGCAGCTCGCTCATCGGCCAGTCCTTCACCGACGCGGACGGCAACCCCGTCCCCCGCTACTTCCAGTCCCGGCCGTCGGCGGCCGGCGACGGCTACGACCCGACCGCCACCGCCGCCGGCAACCTGGGCCCGGAGAGCGTGGTCGACACAGCCGCCGCCAACCCCGACGACTCCACCCCGAGCCTGCTCACCCAGGTCTGCTCCCGGAGCAAGGCGGTCGGCGAACTGGAACGCGTGGACGGACGGCGGCCCTACTGCACCCCAGACGGGGTCGGCGCCGTGCTGGCCGTGTTCCGCGCCGACGGGCTGACCGGCCCGGTCACCCGGGTCGTCAGCGTCAACCAGGTCGCGCCGGCAACCCCCTTCGTGGGCAGCTGGCAGGGCGTCCCGGTCGAGCTGGCCCAACCGGACCACGACTATGTGGCCGAGGGCGGCATCGTCACCCCGGTCAGGGGCGACGCGCCGGCGAAGCCCGCCGTGCCGGCCGACGCGGTCACCGCCAGCGGCAGCGGCCTCGACCCGCACATCTCCCCGGCGTACGCGGAGATCCAGGTGGCCCGGGTGGCGCGCGAACGCGGCGCGGACCCGGCGGCGATCCGCCGGCTGGTCGCGGAGCACACCACCGGCCGGGCGCTCGGCTTCATGGGCGAGCCCGGCGTGAACGTCCTGGAACTCAACCTCGCGCTCGACGAGATGTTCCCGGCGCGCTGACCGTTCGTCTGTCACGACGGGGGGCCCCGCCACATCGCCCGGCGATCAGCGGCGCCCCCCTCCCTACTGTCCGGGAAGATGGTGCCGTGGCCAGGGGAGAACTGCGGATCTATCTCGGGGCCGCCCCGGGGGTCGGCAAGACGTACGCCATGCTCGAAGAGGCCCAGCGCCGCGCCGAGCGCGGCACCGACGTCGTGATCGGGCTCGTCGAGACGCACGGCCGGCCGCACACCGCCGCCATGATCGGGAACCTGGAGCTGGTGCCCCGGCGGACGCTGACCTACCGGGGCACCGCCTTCACCGAGATGGACCTGGACGCCGTTCTGGGCCGCCGGCCGGAGCTGGCGGTGGTCGACGAGCTGGCGCACACCAACGTGCCCGGCTCCCGCCACGACAAGCGCTGGCAGGACGTCCAGGAGCTGCTCGACGCCGGGATCAGCGTGCTGACCACGGTGAACATCCAGCACCTGGATTCGCTCAACGACGTGGTCGCGCAGATCACCGGCACGGTCCAGCGGGAAACCCTGCCCGACCAGGTGGTCCGCGCCGCCGAGCAGGTCGAACTGGTGGACATGACGCCGGAGGCGCTGCGCCGCCGGATGGCCCACGGCAACATCTACCGGCCCGACAAGATCGACGCGGCGCTCGGCAACTACTTCCGCGTCGGCAACCTCACCGCGCTGCGCGAGCTGGCCCTGCTCTGGCTGGCCGACAAGGTCGACGAGCAGCTCGACGCCTACCGCGCCCAGCAGGGCATCTCCGCCACCTGGGAGGCACGGGAACGGGTGGTTGTCGCGCTCACCGGCGGCCCGGAAGGCGAGACGCTGGTCCGCAGGGCGGCGCGGATCGCCGCCCGGAGCAAGGGCGCCGACCTGCTGGCCGTGCACGTGGCCCGCAGCGACGGGCTGGCCGGCGCCGACCCGGCCCAGCTGGCCCGGCAGCGGGTGTTGGTGGAGAGCCTCGGCGGCACGTACCACCAGGTGCTCGGCACCGACATCCCTGCGGCGCTGCTCGACTTCGCACGCGGCGTCAACGCCACCCAGCTGGTGCTCGGGGCCAGCCGGCGCGGACGGTTCGCCCAGGTGCTCTCGCGCGGGGTCGGCGTCACCACCACCGCGCTCTCCGGCGCCATCGACGTGCACCTCGTGACCCACGCCCAGGCGGGGCGGGGCCGCCGGGGCGCAGCGGTGCCCGCAGCGCTGTCCCGCCGCCGCCGGCTGCTCGGATTCGCGCTCGCCGGGATCGGGATGCCGCTGCTCACCCTGCTGCTCAAGACGCTGCCCGACCTCACCCTGACCAACGACATCCTGCTCTTCCTCGCCGGGGTGGTGGGGGTCGCCCTGGTCGGCGGGCTCTGGCCGGCGCTGGCGGCCGCGCTCGGCGGCTCGCTGCTGCTCAACTGGTTCTTCACCCCACCCGTCCACACGTTGAACATCGCCGAGGCGGACAACCTCCTCGCCCTCGGCGTGTTCATCGGGGTCGCCATCGCGGTCAGCTGGGTGGTCGACGTCGCGGCCCGGCGTACCCGCGAGGCCGCCCGGGCCTCGGCCGACGCGCAGACCCTGGCCACCGTCGCTGGCAGCGTGCTCCGTGGCGAACGGCCGCTGCCCGCGCTGCTGGACCGGCTCCGGGAGACCTTCGGGGTGCGCGCGGTCAGCGTGCTGGAGCTGGCCGCCGACGCGGAGGGGTGGCCGGCCCGTGCCCGGGAGGCGGCGGCCTGGCGGGTCGTGGCCAGCGTCGGTGACGCCCCGCCAGGCAGCCCGAGCGCCGGGGAGACCGTGGTGCCGGTCGACGACCGACTCAGCGTGGTGCTCGCCGGCCGGCGGCTGGAGGC
>NZ_MUYZ01000313.1:0-7873 GCF_003013775.1 Micromonospora sp. MH33 | reverse complement strand
TCCACGCACCGCAGCCAAACACCACCACGACGATCATACAAGCGACACGCCACAACAACCTAACAAAGCACTACTAGTCTAGCCTCGATATTCGTCATCAGCCTGCCGGCAACGCGACACTTTCCGTCTCTTTCGGCCGGAAAATCTGCCTGATCTCGCTATCGGCAGCCCGCCGCCCGGCGGAATGCCACGTCCGGCCGCGGGCCGACGCACCTGTTCGGCTACGTCAGCGCCGACCTTCACGCAGCTCACCCTAGCCGGCGAAATGGAGCCCGAGATTGACTCTGGCCTTCGCTTGATCAGTCAACTAATGTGAACAATCCTTCCCGGCGGAAGGTAGCAGCTGGTCAGCAGGAGTCGAGGGGGCACGTTGCCGCACGATCATTCGTTCCACAATTCGGCCCCTGACCAAGTACGGACAACCGACGTACGGGTGCTGTTCGGGGCGCCGGTCCTGACCGACCTGGCGACCGCCGTCGGCGCCGGGCCGGGCCAGGCCGAGGTCCCGCCAAACCTGATCCCGGCCGACTGCGCCCGGATCACCCCGAACATGCTGCCGCTGGTCGCCCTGAGCCAGCGGGAAATCGACGCGGTCGTCGCCACGGTCCCCGGCGGGGCGCCGAACGTCCAGGACATCTATCCCCTGGCCCCGATGCAGGAAGGGATCCTGTTCCACCACCTGATGGCCCGCGACGGTGACCCGTACCTGGTCACCAGCCTGATCGGCTTCGCCGACCGGGATCGGCTCGACCGCTACCGGGCCGCGCTGGAGGCCGTGATCGCCCGGCACGACATCCTGCGCACCGGGATCGTCTGGCAGGGCGTCAACGAGCCGGTCCAGGTGGTGTGGCGGCGGGTGCCCCTGCTGGTGGAGGAGGTCACGCTCGACCCGGCGGGCGGCGACCCGGGCCGGCAGCTGCGCGAACACTTCGATCGGCGGTACGGCCGCCTGCCCCTGGACCAGGCCCCCCTGCTGCTGCTGGTCGCCCGCGACCCGTGCGACGGCAGGTGGCTGGCCCTGGAGCTGATCCACCACATCATCGACGACAACACCTCGCTCAAGCAGCTCAACGCCGAGATCCAGGCCCACCTGGCCGGTCAGGCCGACCGGTTGCCGCCACCGCTGCCGTTCCGCGACTTCGTCGCCCGGATCCGGCGCGGCGTCGACCGGGCGGCGCAGGAGGCGTTCTTCCGCGGGATGCTCGTCGATGTCGACGCACCGACCGCGCCCTTCGGCCTGCTCGACATCCACGGCGACGGCCGCGCCATGCGCGACGCCCGGGTACGCGTCGACGCCGGCCTGTCGCGGCGGCTGCGCGAACGGGCGCAGGCCCTCCAGGTCAGCGTGACCAGCCTCTTCCACGTCGCCTGGGCGCAGGTGCTGGCCCGGGCCAGCGGCCGCCGGGACGTGGTGTTCGGCACCGTGTTAGGCCGGATGCAGGGCGGCGTCGGCAGCGACCCGATGCTCGGGCCGTTCATCAACACCCTCCCGGTGCGGGTCACCCTCGGCGGGACCGGCGCCGCGGACGCCGTGCGGCGCACCCACGAGACGCTGACCGAGCTGATCCGGCACGAGAACGCGCCGCTGGCGCTGGCCCAGTCGTGCAGCGGGGTGGCGCCGCCCGCGCCGCTGTTCACCGCCCTGCTGAACTACCGGCACGCCGCGGTGCTGGCCAAGCCCGAGACCACGGCGACGGTCGGCGCGGACGACCTGACCTGCCTGGCCGCCGAGGTGCGCGGCAACTACCCCCTCGCCCTGGACGTCGACGACCTGGGCGACGACTTCGTCCTGACGGTCGCCGCCACGGCCGAGATTGCGGCCGACCGCGTCTGCGCGATGGTCGAGCGGGCGCTGGAGACCCTGGCCGAGGCGCTGGAGCGGGCACCGGGCGCGGCGGCGGGCCGGCTCGACGTCCTGCCACCCGCCGAGCGGCGCCGGCTGCTGGCGGACGGCAACGATTCGACCGTGGCGTACCCGCCGGGGCGGTGCGTGCACCACCTCGTCGAGGCCCAGGCGGCGCGGGACCCGTACGCGGTGGCGCTCGTCCTCGACGACGAAGAGCTGACGTACGGCGAGTTGAACGCGCGGGCCAACCGGCTGGCGCACCACCTGCGCGACCGCGGCGTCGGCCCCGACCGGGTTGTCGCGATCTGCCTCGAGCGCTCGCTGGACACGGTGGTGGCCCTGCTCGCGGTCCTCAAGGCTGGCGGCGCGTACCTGCCGTTGGACCCGGCCTACCCGGTCGACCGGCTCGCCCACATGCTGGCCGACAGCGCGCCCGTCGCGGCGCTGACCCACGGCCCGGGCCGCGACCGGCTACACGCCGCGCTGGCCGGGACCGACACCCCCGTCGTCGACCTCGACCTCGACGCGGCGGCCTGGGCGGACCTGCCGGCGACCGGCCCGGTCGTCGCCGACCTGGCCCCGCACCACCTGGCGTACGTGATCTACACGTCCGGCACCTCCGGCGCCGCCAACGGGGTACTGGTGGAGCACCGACAGCTGGTGGCGGTCGCCGCCGCCTGGGAGCGCCTGTTCGACCTGCGCCCCGGCCTGACGCACCTGCAGATGGCCAGCTTCTCCTTCGACGTGTTCACCGCCGACGTGGTGCGCGCGCTGGGCTTCGGCGGGCGGCTCGTGCTCTGCCCGCGCCCGCTGCTGCTGGACAGCCCGGGCCTGTACGCGCTGCTGCGCCAGCACGACGTGGACTTCGCCGACTTCGTGCCGGCGGTGCTCAACCCGCTGATGGCGTACCTGGACGCCGTCGGCGGAACCCTCGCCGGCCTGGAGACGGTGGTCTGCGGCTCCGATGTGTGGACGGCGGCGAACGCCGTCCAGCTGCGGACGCTGTGCGGCCCGCGGGTGCGGATCGTCAACGCGTACGGCGTGACCGAGGCCGCCATCGACAGCACCTGCCACCTGCTCCCCGCCGATGCGGCCGACGTGGTGCGCCTGCCGATCGGCCGGCCGCTGCCCAACGTGCGGGTCTACCTGCTCGACGCGGCCGGCGAGCCGGTGCCGGTCGGGGTGGTCGGCGAGATCTGGATCGGCGGCGCGGGCGTGGCGCGCGGCTACCTTAACCGGCCCGAACTGACCGCACAGCGCTTCACCGCCAGCCCGTTCGTGCCGGGTGACCGGCTCTACCGGACCGGCGACCTGGGCCGCCGGCTGCCGGACGGGCAGGTCGAGTTCCTCGGCCGGCACGACTTCCAGGTGAAGATCCGCGGCTTCCGGGTGGAACTCGGCGAGATCGAGGCCCGGCTGGCTGCCTGCCCGGGCGTCCGCGAGGCCGTCGTCGTCGCCCGGCCCGACACCAGCGGCCACCAGCGGCTCATCGCCTACCACCTGGCCGCCGCCGGGCAGCCGCCGACCGCCGCCGCGCTGCGCGACCGGCTCGCCGCCGAGCTGCCCGAGTACATGGTGCCCGCGGCGTACGTCCGCCTTGCCGCGTGGCCGCTGACGCCCAACGGCAAGCTCGACCGGGCGGCCCTGCCGGCGCCGGACGGGGAGGCGTTCGGCCAGCGCGGCTACGCCGAACCGGTGGGCCTGTTGGAGACGATGGTCGCCGGGATTTGGGCGGAGGTGCTGGGCGTCGAGCGGGTCGGCCGCCACGACGACTTCTTCGCCCTGGGCGGCCACTCGCTGCTCGCCATGCGCCTGGTGTCGAAAATCCGGCAGGCGCTGGGCTGGGAGGTGTCGCCGGCGGCGGTCTTCGCGGCGCCGGTGCTGTCCACGTTCGTCGCTCGGCTGTCGCCGGACGGCCGGGACGTGCTGCCGCCGATCCGCCCCGTTGACCGCGCCGGGGCGCTGGAGCTGTCGTTCGCGCAGCAGCGGTTGTGGTTCCTGGAACGCCTGGGCAGGGTCAGCCTGGCCTACCACCTGCCACTGACACTCCAACTGGACGGCTGGCTCGACCGCGACGCCCTCACCTCCACCCTGGACGCCCTCGTCGCCCGCCACGAAGCCCTCCGCACCCGCTTCGTCACCAACGGCGCCGACGCCCACCAACACATCGACCCACCCGACGTCGGCCTCACCCTCCACACCGACGACCTCATCGGCCACACCGACGCCGGCAGCCGTCTGGCCCAGATCCGGGACGAAGAAGCCACCACCCCGTTCGACCTCACCGCCGGCCCCCTCATCCGCGGCCGACTCGTCACCCTCGCCCCCGACCGACACATCCTCCTACTCACGATGCACCACATCGCTGCCGACGGCTGGTCCATGGGCGTCCTCACCCGCGACCTCAGCACCCTCTACACCGCATTCCACCGCCACCAGCCCAACCCACTGCCACCACTGGCCGTCCAATACGCCGACTACGCCGCCTGGCAACGCCAATGGCTCACCGACACCACCCTCACCCGCCAGAAAACCTACTGGCGCCACACCCTCACCGACGCCCCCACACTCCTGGAACTACCCACCGACCGGCCCCGACCCGCCGAACAGGACCATCACGGCGCCCTCCTGCCCGTCGACCTCGACACCGACCTCACCGCCGCCCTGCACACCCTCACCCACCACACCGGCGGCACCCTGTTCACGACCCTCCTCACCGGCTGGGCCATCGTCCTGTCCCGCCTCGCCGCACAGCACGACCTCGTCATCGGCGCCCCCACCGCCAACCGACGCCGCGCCGAACTCGAAGACCTCATCGGCTTCTTCGTCAACACCCTCGCCCTCCGCATCAACCTCGACGGCGACCCCACCGTCACCCAACTACTTCACCGCGTCCGCGACCTGTCACTGACCGCCCTCGAACACCAGGACCTGCCCTTCGAGCAGGTCGTCGAAATCGTCAACCCCACCCGCAACCTCGCCCACGCGCCCCTGTTCCAGGTCATGTTCGCCTGGCAGAACACCGAGGAAACCGACCTCGACCTGCCGGGCATCGACGTCACCATCCTGCCCACCCCCCACCCCAGCGCCATGTTCGACCTCAACCTCTCCCTCACCGAACACGACGGCCGGATCACCGGCACCCTCGAATACGCCGCCGCCCTGTTCGACCCCACCACCGCCCACCAACACACCCGCTACCTCCACCACGTCCTCACCCAGATGGCGGAGCATCCCGACCGGCCCATCAGCGAGCTGTCCCTGATGGACGGGCGGCAGCGGCAGCGGCTGGTGCGCCACGCCTCCACGTCGCCGGTGGCGCAGGGCGTCCGGGCGCGCTTCGAGGAGCGGGCGGCGGCCAACCCCGAGGCGATCGCGGTGACGTTCGAGGGACGGTCGCTGCGCTACGGCGACCTGAACACCCGCGCCAACCAACTCGCACACCACCTACGCGACCTCGGCGTCGGCCCCGACTCGCTGGTCGCGATCTGCCTGCGCCGGTCGCCGGACCTGATCGTCGCGCTGCTGGCCATCCTCAAGGCCGGCGGCGCGTACCTGCCCCTCGACCCGGCCTACCCCGCCCCGCGGCTCGCGTACATGCTGGACGACAGCGCCCCGGTCCTCCTGCTCACCGGCGCCGACACCGCGACCGTCACCGAGGTCGCCGGCGCGCCGCCTGCCGTCAACCTCGCCACGGACGGCGAACGCTGGGCCGGGCAGCCCACCGACGACCCCAGCCCGGTCGCCGGGCCCGACCACCTCGCGTACGTCCTCTACACCTCCGGCTCCACGGGCCGGCCGAAGGGCGTGGCGCAGACCTGGCGCTGCCTCGACAACCTGATCGACTGGCAGCTCCGGTACGCCGCGCCCGGCAGCCCGGCGCCGGAGCGGGTGCTGCAGTTCGCCTCGATCAGCTTTGACATGTCCGCCCACGAGATCTGGAGCACCCTGTGCCGGGGCGGCACGCTGGTGCTGATCGACGAGGAACGTGCCAGGGACCTCGGCGAGCTGCGCCGCCTCATCGCCGAACAGGGCGTACGGCGCGCGTTCCTGCCGACGGCGGTGCTGCACCAGATGGCGGGCCTGACCACGGACGAACCCCCGCTAGCGTCCGGCTGCGAGATCGTCACCTCCGGCGAGGCGCTGCGGATCAACGACGGCGTCCGCGCCCTGCTTGTGGGCCTCGGCGGCGGATACCTCTACAACCACTACGGCCCGACCGAGACGCACGTGGTCAGCCAGTACGCCCTGGCCACCGCCGACGCGGCGAACTGGCCGGCGCTGCCGCCGATCGGTCGGCCGATCGCCAACGCGCGGTTCTACGTGCTCGACGACCGGCTCGACCCGGTGCCGGACGGGGTGCTCGGCGAGCTGTGGATCGGCGGTACCTGTCTGGCTCGGGGCTACCTGCACCGGCCCGCGCTGACGGCGGAACGGTTCCGCCCCGACCCGTACGCGGGGCCGGGCGAGCGGATGTACCGCAGCGGCGACCTAGTCCGCCGCCGGGCCGACGGCGTGATCGACTTCGTCGGCCGCGCCGACGACCAGGTCAAGGTACGCGGCTTCCGGGTCGAGCCGGGCGAGATCGAGAGCGCCCTGCGGGACGTCCCCGACGTACGCGAGGCGGCCGTCCTGTTGCGCGAGGACTCGCCCGGCGACCCGCACCTGGTCGGCTACCTGGCCGGCGACGCCACCGCCGAGGCGGCCCGCGACCACCTGCGGCTGCGGCTGCCCCAGCACATGGTGCCGACCCGCTGGATGGTGCTGGACCGGCTGCCGCTGACCGCCAACGGCAAGCTCGACCGCCGCGCCCTGCCGGCGCCGGGCCAGGCGGACGACGCCGCCTACGTCGCGCCGCGCGACGGGCGGGAGGCCGAGCTGGCCGCCATCTGGGCGGAGGTGCTGCGCCGCGACCGCGTCGGGGCGTACGACAACTTCTTCGCCCTCGGCGGGCACTCGCTGCTGGCCACGCGGCTCGTCCACGCCGTCAACCAGCGCATGTCGGCGCAGCTGTCGCTGCGTACCCTGTTCCGCAAGCCGGTCCTGGCCGACCTGGCGGCCGAGCTGGCGCGGCACGACGCCCCCGCCGCCGTGGCCTTCGCGCCGCTCACCCCCGACCCCGCCGCCCGCCACGAGCCGTTCCCGCTCACCGACATCTAGCTTGATCTTTAACCCGTGCGGCGTGGGCGGGGATTGGCGGACTTCGTCTTCTTGGTGGCTGCTGTCTTGGTGACGCTGTGGTTGGATGCCACGGAGATCCGGGTCCGCCGCCCTCGCGTCGGCCGGCCTGGCCGCAAGGCGTTCGTGTCCGGCAAGGTCAAGCAGAACACGATCAAGGCCACCGTGGTGGCGGACGACTACGGGGCGACGCTGTGGTGCGGTGGACACCGGCCAGGCCGGATGCACGACACCACCGCCGCCCGTGTCGAGGGCGTTGATGCCCTGCTGGACGCCTACCCGCAGGTGACAGTGCTGGTCGACGCCGGCTACCGAGGTCTGGCCAAGACTCACCCCGGCCAGGTCGTAGCGCCGCCACTGAAACTACGCCCCGGCGCACCACCGGCACGTCAGAGGGCGTGGGAAGCAGAACGTAAACAGCAGTCATCACAACGGATTTCCGTCGAGCACGCCATCGCCGAACTGAAGTGGTGGCGACAACTTCAACGCTTCACCGGCCGCCGTGAACTGTTGCCCGAGAACATCGACGCCGTCGCCGGGCTGGTGTCCGACCGCTTGATCACCTGGTAGCCGAAGTCCCATCACCGCAGCTCACCGCCCTACCCAATTGCGCACGAGGTCGTAAGGGCTCGCAGAGATATAACTAGCGACTTCCGGCAGGATGACTGTCTCATGTGGTATGCGTGTGGCGGCGGAGGCCGAGGAGATCCTGGCCGCGAAGTTCCGGGTCTTGTTCCCGCATCTGGATGAGCGGCAGCGTCGTCTGCTGGTGTGTCAAGCCCCGGGTTTGATGGAGAGTTGGTTAGCTGGTTTTCAGGGTTGCGGTGACCGGGTGGGTCATCGCGTGTA
>NZ_MUYZ01000312.1:0-7904 GCF_003013775.1 Micromonospora sp. MH33 | reverse complement strand
CGCCGCTCGCCCGCCGGCTCGCCGGCCGGACCGCGCCCGAGCGGGACGCGTACCTGCTCGACCTGGTCCGCGCCCAGGCCGCCGCGGTGCTGGGACACCGAACGGCGGACGCCGTACCGGCCGACCGGGCGTTCCAGCGGCAGGGGTTCGACTCGCTCACCGCCGTCGAGCTGCGCAACCGGCTCGCCGCCGAGACCGGCCTGGCCCTGCCGGCCACCCTCGTCTTCGACCAGCCGACCCCGCTGGCGCTCGCGGCCCACCTCGCCGCCGCGCTCACCGGAGCGCCGGCGGCCGAGGACCGGCCGGAAGCCGCCGCCGCGGTCGACGACGACCCGATCGTCATCGTCGGCATGGCCTGCCGGCTGCCCGGCGGCGTGACCGGCCCCGACGAGCTGTGGGAGCTGCTTGCCGCGGGCCGCGACGGCATCTCCGACTTCCCCCTCGACCGGGGCTGGGACAGCTTCCTCACCGGCCGGCTCTCCGACGCCTCCTTCCCCCGGCAGGGCGGCTTCGTCTACGACGCGGGCGAGTTCGACGCCGACTTCTTCGGCATCTCACCCCGCGAGGCCCTGGCCATGGACCCGCAGCAACGGCTGCTGCTGGAGGTCTCCTGGGAGGCCGTCGAGTCCGCCGGCATCGACCCGGCCCGGCTCACCGGGGAGCGGGTCGGCGTCTTCGCCGGCGCCAGTTTCCAGGGGTACGCCTCGACGGCGATGGGACGCGACCAGGAGGTCGGCGGCCACCTGCTGACCGGCACCGCCACCAGCGTGCTCTCCGGCCGGGTGGCGTACGCGTTCGGGTTCGAGGGCCCGGCGGTCACCGTGGACACCGCCTGCTCGTCGTCGCTGGTGGCACTGCACCTGGCCGCCCAGTCCCTGCGGTCCGGGGAGTGCACGCTGGCGCTCGCCGGGGGCGTGACCGTGATGGCCTCACCGGCCACCTTCGTCGAGTTCTCCCGCCAGGGCGGCCTCGCCCCTGACGGCCGGTGCCGCTCCTTCGCCGACTCGGCGGACGGGACCGGCTGGGGCGAGGGCGTCGGGATGCTGCTCGTGCAGCGGCTGTCCGACGCCCGGCGGGACGGCCGCCGGATCCTCGCCGTGCTGCGCGGTTCGGCGGTGAACTCCGACGGCGCGTCGAACGGCCTCACCGCGCCGAACGGGCCCGCGCAGCAGCGGGTCATCCGGGCCGCCCTCGCCGCCGCGCGACTGTCGCCGGCCGACGTGGACGTGGTGGAGGCGCACGGCACCGGCACCACGCTCGGCGACCCGATCGAGGCGCAGGCGCTCCTGGCCACGTACGGGCAGGGGCGGGACGGGCAGGAGGCGCTGCTTTTGGGGTCGATCAAGTCGAACCTCGGCCACACCCAGGCCGCCGCCGGCGTCGCGGGCGTGATCAAGACGGTGCTCGCCCTGCGGCACGGCCTCGTCCCGGCCACCCTGCACGTGGACACACCGTCGTCGAAGGTGGACTGGTCATCGGGCGCGGTCCGCCTGGTCACCGAGGCACGGCCCTGGCCGGCGGTCGCGCGCCCCCGCCGGGCGGCGGTGTCCTCGTTCGGCATCTCGGGCACCAACGCCCACGTGATCATCGAGCAGCCGGAACCCGAGCCGGCCGCGCGGGACGCCCTGCCGGCCGGTGCCGGTGCGGGAGGGGGCAGGTCCGCCGACGCCGGCGCGTCCGGCCGGCCCGTGCTGCCCTGGCTGGTGTCCGCGCGGTCGGCCGACGCCCTGGCCGGGCAGGCGCGGCGCCTCGCCGACCACCTGCGCGGCAGCGGGAGCGCGTCGCCGGTCGACCTGGCCTGGTCGCTGGCCACCGGCCGTGCCGCCCTGGAACACCGGGCCGTCGTTCTCGGGACCACCGTCGACGACTTCGCCGCCGGACTGGCCGCCCTGACCGGCGGCGCGACCGACCCCGGCCTGATCACCGGTGCGGTCACCACCGGTCGGCGGGCGTTGCTGTTCACCGGTCAGGGCGCGCAGCGCCCTGGCATGGGCCGGGACCTGTATGGCCGGCTCCCGGTGTTCGCGGAGGCGTTCGATCGGGTGTGCGCCCTGTTCGACGGCCGGTTGGATCGTCCGTTGCGGGAGGTGGTGTTCGCGGAGCCGGGCAGCGACCTGGCGGTGTTGCTGGATCAGACCGTCTACACGCAGGCGGGGTTGTTCGCGGTCGAGGTGGCGTTGCACGAGTTGCTGTCGTCGTGGGGTGTCACGGCCGATTACCTGGCCGGTCATTCGATCGGTGAGGTGACCGCCGCTCATGTGGCGGGGGTGTTGTCGCTGGAGGACGCCTGCGCGCTGGTGGCGGCCCGAGGCTCGCTGATGCAGGCGCTGCCGGCCGGCGGTGGGATGCTCGCCGTCGCCGCGTCGGAGGAACGGGTCCGGAACCTGCTCGCCGCCGACCGTGACGGCACGACGGTCCCGGCCGACGTGGCGGCGATTCCGGTCGACGGCGCGACGGTTCCGGTCGAGGTGGCTGCCGTTCCGATCGGAGGGGCTGCGGTTGCGGTTGATGTGGCGGCGGTGAACGGGCCGCGGTCGGTGGTGCTGTCCGGGCCCGTCGTGGAGTTGGATCGGGTTGCGGGGGAGTGCGCGGAGCGGGGGTGGCGGGTCAAGCGGTTGCCGGTGAGTCACGCGTTCCATTCGCGGTTGATGGAGCCGATGCTGGCCGATTTCCGGGCGGTCCTGGAGGGCCTGGACTGGCGGCCGCCGCGTTTGCCGGTCGTGTCGAACCTGACCGGCCAGCTGGCCGACCCGGCCGAGATCGCCGGGCCGGAGTACTGGGTGCGGCACGTGCGGGAGGCGGTGCGGTTCGCTGACGGCATCGCCACCCTGCACACCCTGGGCGTCACCACGCTTCTGGAGGTCGGCCCGGACGCCACCCTTACCGCCATGGCTGCCGAGACCACCGCCGACGGCCCGGTGCACCACATTCCGGCGCTGCGCCGCGACCAGCCCGACACCACCGCACTGACCACCGCCCTCGCCCGGCTGCACGTCACCGGCGCACCCGTCGACTGGACCGCCTGGTTCACCGCCACCGGCCAGCAGCCGCAGACGGTCGACCTGCCCACCTACCAGTTTCAGCACCAGCGGTACTGGCTGCACGAGGACGCCACCCCTGTCACCCCGTTGAACGGTGGCGACAGCGGGACCGACGACCGGTTCTGGGCAGCCGTGGAGCGCGCGGACCTCAGCGCGCTGGACCCCGCACTCCGGCTCGACCAACCGGCGAGCGCGCTGCTGCCCGCCCTGGCCCGCTGGCGCCGGGACGGCCGGCGACGCGCCACCGCCGACGGGTGGCGCTACCGGATCGACTGGCAGCCCGTACCCGACGGGGACGCGGCGACGCTGGCGGGGACCTGGGCGCTGCTGGTGCCGTACACCGGGATCGACGACGGGGTGCTCGCGGCGGTGACCGACGGGATGACGGCGGCCGGCGCGGACGTCCGGCCGGTCCGGCTCGACGGGCCGGCCGACGACCGCGAACTGGTCGCCAAGGCGCTGCGCGACGTCGGCGGCGCCGCCGGGGTGGTGTCGCTGCTCGCGCTCGGCGGCGCCGGGGTCGGCGAGGCGTTGGCCACCGTGCAGGCCCTCGACGGCGCCGGCGGCCGGCTGTGGTGGCTGACCCGGGGCGCGGTCGCCGTGGGCGCCTCGGACGCCCCGGTGGATCCCCCCGCGGCCGCGACCTGGGGGCTCGGGCGGGTGGCGGCGCTGGAGGAGCCGCGCTGCTGGGGCGGCCTGGTGGATCTGCCGGAGATGGTGGACGCGCGGGCCGTTGGGCGGGTGTGCGGGGTGCTGGCGTCCGGCGTCGAGGACCAGGTGGCGGTGCGGTCGTCGGGGGTGTTCGCCCGGCGGTTGGTGCCGGCGTCGAGTGATCCGGTGCGGCGGGGGTTCCGGTTGTCCGGGACGGTGCTGGTGACTGGTGGTACGGGTGCGTTGGGTGCCCGGGTGGCGGAGTGGGCGGCGGGTGCGGGGGCGGAGCATCTGGTGTTGACCAGCCGGCGGGGCGGGGACGCTCCGGGGGCTGGTGAGTTGGCCGATCACCTGCGCGGGTGCGGCGTGCGGGTGACGGTCGTGGCGTGCGATGTGGCGGACCGGGCGGCTCTGGCGGGGTTGCTGGACGGTCTGGCCGCTCAGGGCGACCCGGTCCGCTCCGTCGTGCACGCCGCCGGGGCCGCCCAGGCCACCCCCCTCGCCGAGATGACCGGCACCGAGCTGGCCGACGTGCTGCGGGCCAAGGTGGACGGTGCCGCGCACCTCGACGAGTTGCTGCCCGACGGGCTGGACGCCTTCGTGGTGTTCTCCTCGATCGCGGGGGTGTGGGGCTCCGCCGGCCAGGCCGGCTACGCGGCGGCCAACGCGTACCTCGACGGGCTGGTGGCGCGGCGGCGGGCACGCGGCGTCGCCGGCACGGCCGTGGCCTGGGGGCCCTGGGCCGGCGCCGGAATGGCGCACGGCGAGCAACAGGACCAGCTGGCCCGGCGGGGCCTGCCGGCGCTGGACCCGGACTGGCCGTCACCGCCCTGCAGGGCGCGCTCGACCGCGACGACACCACGGTGGTCGTCGCCGACGTCGCCTGGGACCGGTTCGCCGCCTCCTTCACCGCGCTGCGCCCCAGCCCACTGCTCGACGGCATCCCCGAGGCAACGGTGGACCGGCCGGACACCCCGCCGGCGGACGCGGGCGCCCCGCGGGCGCTGCGCGACCGGCTCGCCGCCGCCGGGCCGGCCGAGCGGGACCGGATCCTGCTCGACCTGGTACGCGGCGCCGCCGCCGCGGTGCTCGGACACCGCAGCCCGGCCGCGATCCGGGCCGGCCGCGGCTTCCTCGACCTCGGCTTCGACTCGCTCACCGCCGTCGAGCTGCGCAACCGGCTCACCGCCGAGACCGGCCTGGCCCTGCCCACCACCTGGTCTTCCACCCCACGCCGGCCGCACTCGCCGGGCACCTGCGCGACGAGCTGCTGCCCGCCGGCCCGGCCGTTCCGGTCGTCGCCGAGATCGACCGGCTCGCCCAGCTGCTCGGCGCGGTGCCCGGGGACCGGCGCGGGGACGCGGAGATCACCCGCCGGCTCGAGGAGCTGCTGGCCCACTGGCGCGGCGACGCGGTGCCGCCGCCGGCCGCCGACGGCGCGGTCGCCGACGACCTGGCCGCCGCCGACGAGGACGACATCTTCGCCATCATCCAGCGGGAGTTCGGCAAATCGTGACCAGCAGCCGACCTAGGGGTCCGCACGCAGCTAGGGGTGGCCAGCTCCTCGCGATCAGCGACCTGCACGTCATGTACGCGGAGAACCGCCCGCTGGTCGAGGCGCTGCGTCCCGACAGCGACGACGACTGGCTGCTCGTCGCCGGGGACGTCGGCGAGTACGTCCACGACGTCGAGTGGGCGCTCGGCCTGCTCGCCCGGCGGTTCGCCCGGGTGGTCTGGGCCCCCGGCAACCACGAGCTGTGGACTCCCCCGGACGACCCGGTGCAGCTGCGCGGGGAAGCCCGCTACCGGCACCTGGTGGCGCTGTGCCGCCGCCTCGGCGTGGTCACTCCCGAGGATCCGTACCCGGTCTGGGACCCCGACGGCGACCCGTTGCTGATCGTGCCGCTCTTCGTCGGCTACGACCACTCCTGGCGGCCACCGGGCACCTACAACCGGGCGCAGGCACTGGCCCTTGCCCACGAGACGGGGATCGTCTGCACCGACGAGATCCTGCTGCACCCGGACCCGTACCCGAGCCGGGACGCGTGGTGCCGGGCCCGGGTGATCCGGACGGAGCGGCGGCTCGACGCCGAGCGTGGCGAGCTGCCCACCGTGCTGGTCAACCACTACCCGCTGGTCCGAGAGCCGACCCGGATCCTGCGGTACCCCGAGTTCGCCCAGTGGTGCGGCACCGACCTCACCGCCGACTGGCACCTGCACTACGCCGCCCGGGTCGCCGTCTACGGCCACCTGCACATCCCGCGCACCACCTGGTACGACGGGGTCCGGTTCGAGGAGGTGTCGGTCGGCTACCCGCGCGAGTGGCGCCGCCGGGCCACCCCGCCGGGACGGCCCCGGGTGATCCTGCCGGCGCTCGCCCGCCAGCACAGCTGACCCTCCCGCCACCGCGCCCGGCCTGCCCGGACGCCCTTCCGGGACGGCCGAATGAGGGGTCCGTAGGGGTTGGGCGGCCGATCACCGCTCAGTAGCGTCCACTCACGGTGACGGGTCGGGTGCCGGCACACCCCCCGGCCCGCCCGGTGGCGTCCGGCTGGTCATGCGGTGAGGAACAGACAGTGAAGCGGTGAGCGGGTCCCGTCGCCGTCGGTCGTCCCCGGTCACGGGCGCATCGACGGCTACCTCAGAGGTCGGCGGAAACGATCGGTAGCAAGCTCCGGGCGGGTGGGTCATGGCGGACGAAGAGAAGCTCCTCGAACACCTGAAGTGGGTGACCACCGAGCTCCGCCAGGCGCACCGGCGGCTGCGCGAACTGGAGGAGCCGGAGCCGATCGCGCTGGTCGCCATGGCCTGCCGGTTCCCCGGGGGCGTCAGCTCGCCCGAGGAACTGTGGGACCTGGTCGCCGCCGGCACCGACGCCACCGGCACGTTCCCCACCGACCGCGGCTGGGACCTGGCCCGGCTCTACGACCCGGACCCCGACCACCCCGGCACCTCCTACAGCGACCGGGGCGGCTTCCTCGCCGACGCCGGCGACTTCGACCCCACCCTCTTCGGCGTCAGCCCCCGTGAGGCCCTGGCCATGGACCCCCAGCAGCGGCTGCTGCTGGAGGCCACCTGGGAGGTGTTCGAACGGGCCGGCATCGACGCCGGCACGCTGCGCGGCAGCCGTACCGGTGTGTACGTGGGCACCGCCGGGCAGGACTACGCCTCCGTGCTCCGCCGCCTGCCCGAGGGTGCCGAGGGGTACGTGCTGACCGGCACCGCCGCCAGCGTCATCTCCGGCCGGCTCGCCTACACCTTCGGCCTGGAGGGTCCGGCCGTCACCATCGACACCGCCTGCTCCTCGTCGCTGGTGGCCCTGCACCTGGCCGCCCAGGCGCTGCGCGACGGCGAGTGCACCCTCGCGGTGGCCGGTGGCGTCAGCGTGATGGCCACGCCGGGCGGCTTCATCGAGTTCTCCCGCCAGCGCGGCCTGGCCGCCGACGGCCGCTGCAAGGCGTTCTCCGCCGCCGCCGACGGCACCGGCTGGGCCGAGGGCGTCGGCCTGGTGCTGGTCGAACGGCTCTCCGACGCCCGCCGCAACGGCCACCCCGTGCTCGCCGTGATCCGGGGCAGCGCGGTCAACCAGGACGGCGCGAGCAGCGGGCTGACCGCACCCAACGGCCCCGCCCAGCGGCGGGTCATCCACCAGGCCCTCGACAACGCCCGGCTCAGCCCCGCCGACGTCGACGCCGTGGAGGCGCACGGCACCGGCACCCGGCTGGGCGACCCGATCGAGGCCCAGGCGCTGCTGGCCACGTACGGCCGGGACCGCCCGGCGGACCGGCCGCTCTGGCTGGGCTCGCTGAAGTCGAACCTCGGTCACACCCAGGCCGCCGCGGGCGTCGGCGGGGTGATCAAGATGGTCCTGGCCCTGCGGCACGGGCTGCTCCCGGCCACCCTGCACGTCGATGAGCCCACCCCGCACGTCGACTGGTCGTCCGGCGCGGTCGCGCTGCTCACCGAGGCCCGGCCGTGGGCCGAGGAGCCCGGCCGGGTCCGCCGCGCCGCCGTGTCGTCCTTCGGCATGAGCGGCACCAACGCCCACCTCATCCTCGAACAGGCCCCGGCCGCCGAGCCCGCCCCAGCCGAGCCGTCCGACGTGGAGCGCCCGGCCCTGCCGGTGCTGCTCTCCGCCGCCCACCCCGCAGCGCTCGCCGCGCAGGCCGACCGCTGGGCCGCGTGGCTGGCTGCCGACCCCGCGCCGCGCCC
>NZ_MUYZ01000311.1:0-7919 GCF_003013775.1 Micromonospora sp. MH33 | reverse complement strand
CTGGCGCGGGCGGCCGAGTCGGCGATCCAGCCGACCCCGGTCCGCGCGCCCGGCCGGCGCCCGACGGCGGTCGGCGTGCGGATCGTCCGGCCGGTGGCGCCGCTGCCGGCCGGGGCGGAGGTGGGGCTGGACCTGGTGGCCTGACAGGAACGCGACACAGTCGCGACAGTCTTGTCCAGTCGCGATGTATCGCGTTATACTCCTCGCATCACTCGACGCGCCGCCGACCGGCGCGTCACCGAGGGGAGGACGCCATGACCCGCTGGACGGTCGACAGTCCGCAACAGATCACCCTGGACGAGCCGGTCACCCGGCTGGACGTCCGACTCATCTCCGGACGGCTCAACGTGGTCGGCGCGGACGGGCCGGCCCGGGTGGACGTCACCCGGGTCAGCCGCCAGCCGGTCCGCGTCGAGCTGCGCGACGGCCGGCTCAGCGTCGGCCACGAGCGGCCGCCCCGCTGGCCGGGGGTGCTCTGGTGGCTCGGTCAGTTCGGCCGCCGGTTCCGTGCCGAGGTCTCCATCGCCGTGCCCGCCCACGTGCTGGCCGACCTGCAACTGGTGGACGGCTCGCTGGTCGCCTCCGGCCTGCGCCGGGACACCCGGGTCGACGTCACCTCCGGCCAGGTCACCCTGATGGGGCTGCGCGGTCGCACCTCGGCGAAGGTCACCTCGGGCCCGGTCGAGGCGCTCGGCGTCGGCGGCGACCTCAACCTGGAGACGGTCTCCGGCGAGCTGATCCTCGCCGACAGCGCGCCCGAGCGCGTGCGCGCCCACGCCGTCTCCGGGTCGATCACCTGCGACCTGGACAACCCGCGGGGCAGCGACATCCGGCTCAGCGCCATCTCCGGCAGCATCACCGTCCGGGTCCGCGAGGACAGCGACCTCACCGTCCACCTGCACACCACCTCCGGCCGGATCACCAGCGGCTTTCCCCAGGTCTGCGGCGGCCAGCACGGGTTCGGCGCGGTGAAGGACAGCCACGGGGTGCTCGGTGGGGGCGCGGGTAAGCTCTGGGCGTCCGCGACCTCCGGCAGCATCGCGCTGCTCGCCCGTCCCGTCGAGGACGCCGACGACGTGGAGGAACTGCCGTGACCGCCGTGTTCAGCCACGGGCGGCTCCGGCTCTACCTGCTCAAGCTGCTCGACGGCGGGCCGAAGCACGGCTACGAGCTGATCCGCCTGCTGGAGGACCGCTTCCTCGGCCTCTACGCGCCCAGCGCCGGCACCATCTACCCCCGGCTGCAACGGCTGGAGGTGGAGGGGCTGGTCAGCCACACCGCCGCGGGCGGCCGCAAGGTCTACGAGATCACCGACGCCGGCCGCGCCGAGCTGCGGCAGCGCGCCGACGAGCTGGCCACCCTGGAATCGGACATCACCGCCTCCGTCGAGGACCTCTCCGCGCTGGCCGGCGAGATCCGCACCGAGGTACGCGGCTCGGTGCGTGACCTGAAGCGGGAGCTGCGCGAGGCGGCCCGGCAGACCCGCCAGGCCCGCTGGGCGCCTCCGCCACCGACGACCCGACCGCCGGGCAACGGCGGCCCCCGCCCGACCGCGGAGTCGCCCCTGCTCGCCGAGTTCGACCAGCGGCTGGCCGCGTTCACCGTCGAGGTCGGCGCGCTGGTGCGGGCCGGCCGGCTCACCGACACCCAGCTCCGTACGGCCATCCGCCTGCTCGACGGGGCGCTGGACGGGCTGCGCCGGCTGCTCCGCTAGGCGTCCGCCGGCTCACAGGTTGTTTCCAGGGTCCACCCAGCGCGGCCGCAGCGAAAGCGCGGATGATGGGTGCCATGGTGGCTACCCAGACCGAGGCCCGACTGCTCGTCGTCGAGGACGATCCCAACATCCTCGAACTGCTCTCCGCGAGCCTGCGCTTCGCCGGATTCGACGTCGCCACCGCGACCAGCGGCAGCGCGGCGCTCAACGCCGCCAAGGACCACCGGCCCGACCTGGTCGTGCTCGACGTGATGCTGCCCGACCTCGACGGCTTCGAGGTCATCCGGATGCTCCGCGAGGGCGGCACGCGTACCCCGGTGGTCTTCCTGACCGCCCGGGACGCCACCGACGACAAGATCCGCGGGCTCACCCTGGGCGGGGACGACTACGTCACCAAGCCGTTCAGCCTGGAGGAGCTGACCGCCCGGATCCGGGCCGTGCTGCGGCGCACCGCCACCGGCGAGCACGCCCCCTCCCGGCTCACCTTCGCCGACCTGGAGCTGGACGAGGAGACCCACGAGGTGCACCGCGCCGGCCAGCGGGTGCAGCTCTCGCCGACCGAGTTCAAGCTGCTGCGCTACCTGATGCTCAACGCCAACCGGGTGCTCTCCAAGGCGCAGATCCTCGACCACGTCTGGAACTACGACTTCCGCGGTGACGACAACATCGTCGAGTCCTACATCTCCTACCTGCGGCGCAAGGTCGACAACACCCAGCCCCGGCTGATCCACACCCTGCGCGGGGTCGGGTACGTGCTGCGCAAGCCGGCGGCGTGAACGCCGTCCACGAGACGAAGGGCTGGCTGCGCGGCATCCCGCTGCGGGTGAAGCTGGTCGCCTCGGTCCTGGCCCTGGTGGCGGCGGCGCTCGTCGTGATCAGCTCGCTGACCGCGTACTT
Organism: Micromonospora sp. MH33; assembly: GCF_003013775.1. Classification (NCBI taxonomy): domain Bacteria; kingdom Bacillati; phylum Actinomycetota; class Actinomycetes; order Micromonosporales; family Micromonosporaceae; genus Micromonospora; species Micromonospora sp. MH33. Next base: position 5,308 of record NZ_MUYZ01000311.1, on the reverse strand, counting down.
CCTGCACGACTACCTGGTCGGCCGGATCGACGGCGAGTTGAGCGACCAGCTCGGCCAGAGCGTCACGATCAACCAGCAGACGGTCAGCCAGCTGCCCACCGACTATCTGCTCGCCCAGTGGAGCCGGTCCAGCCAGGCCGGCCAGGTGGTGCAGGACAAGTCGCTGACCCGCGAAGACCTGCCGGCTGGCCTCACCGAGCAGGGCTGGTACGACCGGCACGCCAACCAGGACGCGTTCACCACCGACGCGGCCGACAAGAGGGTCCGCTGGCGGGTCATGATCAAGCAGGTCGACAACGACACGTACACGGTGATCGGGCAGAACCTCACCGACGTGGATCTGGCCGTGCGACAGCTCGTCTGGATAGACCTGCTGGTGGGCGGGGCGGTGCTGATCATCCTGGCCTCGGTCGGGGCGGGGATCGTGCGTACCAGCCTCAAGCCCCTCGTGGAGATCGAGCGGACCGCGGCGGCCATCGCCGGCGGTGACCTGACCCGGCGGGTGCCCGACCCGGAGGAGGGGCGGGCCTGCCCGACCTCGGAGCTGGGCCGGCTCTCCCGGGCTCTCAACGCCATGCTCGCCCAGATCGAGGCGGCGTTCACCGCGCGGGCCGCCTCCGAGGCGGCGGCGCGCAGCGCCGAGGTGAGTGCCCGGGACGCCGCCGCGTCGGCCCAGGCGTCCGAGGCGCGGGCCCGCCGCTCCGAGGAGCGGATGCGGCAGTTCATCGCCGACGCCTCGCACGAGCTGCGCACCCCGCTGACCACCATCCGGGGCTTCGCGGAGCTGTACCGGCAGGGCGCGGCCCGGCAGCCGGAGCAGACCGCCGGCCTGCTGCGCCGGATCGAGGACGAGGCGTCCCGGATGGGGCTGCTGGTCGAAGACCTGCTGCTGCTGGCGCGGATGGACCGGGAGCGGCCGATCGCGCTGGCCCCGGTCGAGCTGCCGGTGCTCGCCTCGGACGCGGTCCAGGCGGCCCGGGCCGTGGAGCCGGACCGCGCCATCACGCTGGAGATCGAGCCGGGCGCTGGTCCGCTGGTGGTGCTCGGCGACGACGCCCGGCTGCGCCAGGTGATCGGCAACCTGATGACCAACGCGCTCACCCACACCCCGCCGGACGCCGCGGTGACCCTGCGGCTGCGGGCGGAGCCGGGGAACCTGGCCGTGGTGGAGGTGGCGGACACCGGTCCCGGCCTCACCCCGGAGCAGGCCGAGCGGGCCTTCGAGCGGTTCTACCGGGTGGACGCGGCGCGTACCCGGCGGGCGGGCGGCCCGACCAGCACCGGGCTGGGGCTGGCCATCGTCGCGGCGTTGGTGGCCGCGCACCACGGCACCGTCGAGGTCGCCGAGACGCCGGGCGGCGGGGCCACCTTCCGGGTGAAGCTGCCGCTGCTGCCCGAGGCGCCCGAGCCCGGCGAGTGACTTTCAGAAAACATTCAGGCGGGTTCCAGGCTGGTCGCAGTGCCAGAGGAGAAGGTGGAGTCATGACCGACCACGAGACCGATCCGCAGCGGTCGCCGGCTCCCGCCGACGCCGAGCCGTCGCACCCGACCGCCGAGCTGCCCCGCGCCGAGAGCGGGCAGTCGGACCTCACCGTCACCCCGGCCGTGGCGCCGGTTCCGGCCGACTCCCCGGCCGCCGGAACCACCGCCCCGGCTCCCGCCGGCCAGCCGGAGACGCCGGCCGCGCCCGCCGACCCGTACGCGCCGCCGGCGGCAGCGCCATACCCGGTCTCCGGGCAGCCGCAGCAGCCGCACCCCTGGTACGGGGGACAGCAGCAGAGCCCCTGGGCGCAGCAGGGCGGCGGCTACCCGTCGCAGGCCGGCGGCTCGGTCCCGCCGTACCAGGCGCAGCAGCCGTACGCGCAGCACCAGCTGCACCACGTCCACCAGGCCGGGCAGCCGGCCCCGCCGTGGGGTCCGCAGCAGCCGGCACGGCCCAGCCGGGCCGGGAAGTTCATCGGCGCGGGTGCGCTGGCGCTGGCGCTGATGCTCGGCTCCGGCGTGGCCGGCGGCGCCCTCGCCCTCGCCCTCGACGGCGACCGGACCGTCACCCGCACCTACTCGGCCGCTCCCGTGCTCAACAGCGCCGACCTGCCGAAGATCGCGGCCGCCGTCCAGGACAGCATCGTCACGATCATGACGGACAGCGGTGAGGGCTCCGGGGTGATCCTCAGCGCCGACGGGTACGTGCTGACCAACAACCACGTGGTCGCCTCCGCCGGCGGCGACACCGTGAAGGTCGTCTTCGCCGACGGCAAGACCGCCCAGGCGAAGATCGTCGGCACCGATCCGAAGACCGACCTGGGCGTGGTCAAGGCCAGCGGGGTGAGCGACCTCAAGGCGGCCAAGTTCGGCGACAGCGACGCCATGCAGGTCGGCGACCAGGTGCTCGCCCTGGGCAGCCCGCTCGGCCTGCAGGGCTCCGTCACCGCCGGCATCCTGAGCGCCCGCGACCGCACCATCTCCGCCGGCGAGGGCGGTCAGCAGCAGAACCCGCAGCAGGGTGCCAGTTCGATCTCCGGCCTGCTGCAGACCGACGCCCCGATCAACCCGGGCAACTCCGGCGGTGCGCTGGTCAACACCCGGGGCGAGGTGATCGGCATCAACACCGCGATCGCCACCGCCGGGCAGGGCAGCAACGGCAACATCGGGGTCGGCTTCGCCATCCCGAGCAACAAGGCCAAGGACGTCGCCGAGAAGCTCCAGCGCGGCGAGAAGATCAGCCACCCGTCCCTCGGGGTCAGCGTTGCCGGCGCGGAGGACGGCGGAGCGCTGGTCTCCGACGTGGTCGCGGGCAGCGCGGCCGACAAGGCCGGGCTCCAGCGGGGCGACGTGATCACCAAGTTCGGCGACAAGGTGATCAACGACTCCAACGACCTGGTCGGCGCCGTGCAGGCCGGCAAGGTCGGCGACCGGGTCGAGGTCCAGTTCAAGCGGAACGGGTCGACCGAGACGGCAACCGTGACGCTCGCCGAGACGTCATAACACCAGACCTGCCTCCTCCACGGGCGGCGGGTGACGGAGCCAAGGGGGTTGGCTCCGTCGCCCGCCGCCCTTTTTCGCGTCCTCACCCGCTCCGGGTGAGGACGGCTCACCCCGTCCGGCGGCATCCTCGGGGCATGACGACCACCTCCGCCGTCCGTACCGACCAGGACATCCAGCGGGACGTGCTCGCCGAGCTGGACTGGGACGCGCAGACCCGGCCGACCGAGATCGGGGTGACCGTCGCCGGCGGCGTGGTCTCACTCACCGGCCAGGTGGACAGCTACGCCCGGCGCTGGGCCGCCGAGCGGTGCGCGCACCGGGTCCGCGGGGTCCGCGCCGTCGCCAGCGACCTGGAGGTACGGCTGCCCGCCACCGAGGAACGCACCGACGCCGACATCGCGATCGCGGCCAGCCGGGCGCTGGAGTGGGACAGCTTCGTCCCCGCCGAGCGGCTCGACGTGACCGTCGCCGACGGCTGGGTGATGCTCCGCGGCGAGGTGGAGTACGGCTTCCAGCGCCGTACCGCCGAACGGGAGCTGCGCCGGCTGCGCGGGGTACGCGGGGTGACGAACCTGGTCGAGGTGCGCCCGCCGACCCCGCCCAGCGACGAGCAGAACCGCCGCGACCTGCAACGCGTGCTGTTCCGGCGGACCGGCACCGAACGCATCGAGGTACGGGTCAGCGGGGACACCGTGGTGCTCGACGGGGTGGTCCGCTCATGGTGGCAGCGGGAGGAGGCGGAACGGGCGGCCTGGGCCACCCCCGGCGTACGTGAGGTGCACGACCGGATCGTGGTGGCCGGCTGAGCCGCCGTTTACCGCCGGACGCGTCGGGAAACCGCCGCCGACTGGGTAGCCGGGGACCATCGGGGAGGACTCGTGGCCGTGAACCAGCCGCCGTCGGACCGCTCACGGGCCGGGCCCCTGCGGATCGCGATGGTGGTTCCGCCCTGGCTGTCCGTCCCGCCGCCCGGCTACGGCGGCCTGGAGCAGGTGGTGGCCGGGCTCGTGGACGGGCTGATCGACCGTGGCAACGCGGTGACCCTGTTCGGCGCCGGCCGGGAGAACGGCACCGCCGCCGACTTCGTCTCCACCTGCGAGGACCTCCAGTACGAGCGGCTGGGCGAGTCGCTGCCCGAGCTGGCCCACCTGGCCCACGTCAACCGGCTGGTGGACCCGGCCGACTTCGACCTGGTGCACGACCACACCACCATCGGCCCGATGGTCGCCGGCCAGCGCCGGGTGCCCACCGTGGCCACCGTGCACGGCAACCCGGTGGGGGAGTACGGCACCGTGCTGGACAACGCCGACCACGGGGTGGGCCTGGTGGCGATCTCGCATGCCCAGCGCGCCGCCAATCCGGACCTGCCCTGGGTGGGCACCGTGCACAACGCGATGCCGCTGCGGGACTTCCCGCACAAGCGGTCGCCGGGACCCGGGCCGGTGCTGTGGCTCGCCCGGTTCAGCCCGGACAAGGGCCCGGACGTGGCGATCCGCGCCTGCCGCGCGGCCGGCCTGCCGCTCACCCTGGCCGGCAAGTGCAACGAGCCGGCCGAGCGCCGCTACTTCGAGCAGGTGGTCGAGCCGCTGCTGGACGAGGACGTCACCCTGGTACTCAACGCCGATCGGGCGGCCATCCTGCGGCTGCTGGTCGACGCCCGCTGCCTGATCATGCCGATCCAGTGGGCGGAGCCGTTCGGCATGGTGATGGTGGAGGCCATGGCCACCGGCACGCCCGTGGTGGCGCTGCGCCGGGGCGCCGTGCCGGAGCTGGTCCGGGACGGGGTGACCGGGCTGGTCTGCGACCGCGCGGAGGAGCTGCCGGCGGCGCTGCGGGCGGCGGCCCGCCTCGACCCGGCGGACAGCATCGCGCACGTGGCGGAGCACTTCTCGGTCGAGCGGATGGCCGCCGGCTACGAGTCGGTGTACCGGAGCTTCCTGGCCGGCCGGGCCGGGGTCGCCGGGCGGCGCGAGGCCGTGCCCGTCGTCGCCGGTTGACCCTCAGGTGCGCCCGGTCGCCAGGTCTGCGGCGGCCGCGTCGAGCTGACGGGCGTACTCCGGGCTGATGCTGCCCTCGCGCCGCCGATCGGCGATCTTCCCGCGGAGCCGGTCCACGGCGGCGGTCAGCGCGCCGTCACCGGTCGCGGCGGTGGCGTTGCGCAGCAGGTTGCGCAGGTCCACGCCGACATCGCCGCGGATCTGCCCGGCCGCCAGCCCGGCCTCGATCAGCCCTTCCACCCGGTGGGCCGCCTCGTCCAGGCTGCCGCCGGCCGGCGGGGTCGGCGCGCCGGCGGTCGCGGTCGGCCGGCCGGTCGGGTCGGGCG
>NZ_MUYZ01000310.1:0-7964 GCF_003013775.1 Micromonospora sp. MH33 | reverse complement strand
CGGGCCCGGGCGGCCAGGTCGTCCAGGCCGCCGCGCCCCTGCGGGCCGCGCCGCAGCAGGTCGCGCAGCGCCTCCCGCAGGCTGCCGCCGGCGAGGACCTCCGCTCCGACCGCGTCCACGGCGGCACGTACGTCGTACGGCGGGCCGAGCGGGTCGGGGCCGCCGCGCCACTGCCCGTACCGGAACCGGTTGCCGGCCACGGTCAGCCCCGGCCGCCGTAGACGGTGCGCCCGGACTCGGTGACGTCCTTGCCCAGCCGGCGGGTGAGGTGCAGCCCTTCCAGGACGAACTCGATCCCGGCGGCGGCCTCCTCGGGGGTGGGCGCGTCGCCGAGGCCGAGCCGGTCGAGCACCTTGGCGAGCCCGGGCACGGTGCCGACCTGGCGCAGCAGTTCGGCCGAGGAGACCAGCTCGCCGGTCTCGATCTCACCGCCCTCGGCGACCAGCGCGGTGAAGCCGGAGAGGTCCAGCCCGGCCAGCCGGGCCCGGAACGTCTCGGCGGTGGCGGTCCGCAGCAGGTGGCCGAGGACCTCGATCTCCCGCCCCTCCTCACCGCTCTCGAACTCGACCTTGCCGCGCAGCGTGGAGGTCACCGAGACGGCGTCGCCGACCCGGGCGACCGGGGCCTCGTGGGCGGCGGTGGCGAGCAGGCCGGCGCGGCGCAGCGCGGCGGCGGCGACGGTCTCCGCGGCGGCGATGGCGAACCGGGCGGAGACGCCGGAGCGCGGGTCCACCGACGGCGACTCCCGGACGGCGCGGGCGAACCGGGCGAGCACCTCCAGCACGTGCTCGGGGACGGTGGCGACCAGGTCGGCCTCCTGCCGGATCAGCTCCAGCTCCAGCTCCAGGTCGAGCGGGTAGTGGGTACGGATTTCCGCGCCGAAGCGGTCCTTGAGCGGGGTGATGATCCGGCCCCGGTTGGTGTAGTCCTCCGGGTTGGCGCTGGCTACCAGGAGCAGGTCCAGCGGCAGCCGGAGCTGGTAGCCGCGGACCTGGATGTCCCGCTCCTCGAGCACGTTGAGCAGCGCCACCTGGATCCGTTCCGCCAGGTCGGGCAGCTCGTTGACGGCGAACACGCCCCGGTTCGTGCGCGGCACCAGTCCGAAGTGGATGGTCTCCGGGTCGCCGAGGGTACGCCCCTGGGCGAGCCGGATCGGGTCGACGTCGCCGATCAGGTCGCCGACGCTGGTGTCCGGGGTGGCCAGCTTCTCGCCGTACCGCATCGAGCGGTGCAGCCAGCCGATCGGCAGTTCGTCGCCGCGCTCGGCAACGAGAGCACGGGACGCCGGGGTGAGCGGGTGCATCGGGTGCTCGTTGAGCACCGAGCCGGGGATCACCGGGGTCCACTCGTCGAGCAGCGCGCCGAGCGAGCGGATGAGCCGGGTCTTGCCCTGGCCGCGCTCGCCGAGCAGCACCATGTCGTGGCCGGCGAGCAGGGCCCGCTCGACCTCGGGCAGCACCGTGTCCTGGTAGCCGACGATGCCGGGGAAGCGCTCCTCGCCGGCGCGCATCCGGGCGAGGAGGTTGTCGCGGAGTTCCTGCTTGACCGTGCGGTGGTGGTGGCCGGACGCCCGCAGCTCGCCGAGCGTGCCGGGCAGGTCGGCGGGCGGGACCGGGGGAACCTGGTTGGGCGCAGTCACCCGACCCACGCTATCTCGGTCGGGTGACCGCGCGCCGCCTTCCGGGCGGCCGGATCGTCACGGACGGGGGGCGGGCCGCCGGCAGCGGGCGCAGGCGCCCCGCCGCCGCAGGTGGTACGCCAGGGTGGCCGCCCCGAGCGCGACTCCCCAGAGGGGCCAGAGCAGCATCGGCGCGGAGGCCAGGCTGAACTCGTGCCCGATCTGCCAGAACTCCGGCTTGGTCAGGAGCCCGAGGGTGGCCGCCGTCACCGACACCGCGACCAGCGTCGCGGGGACGACCGCCAGCCTGATCGGCACCCGCCGGCCGGCCAGCCCCGGCAGCCACCGGGGGAACCGCTCGCCCCAGGGGCGGACCAGCCCGAGGGTGAGGATCGCCCCGACGGTGGCGAACGCGCCCAGCCCGGCGCCGGCCCAGACGAGCCCGGTCTCCCGCATCTCGGCGAGGAAGTCCCGGGAGATGCCCAGCGGGATGCCGGCCGCCCAGGCGAACCGGGTGAGCGCGTAGGCGAACGGGATCACGGCGGCGGTGTACGCGGCCCAGCGCCCCCAGCGGGCGGCCGAGGCGGGCGAGGTCCAGCCCCGCTCGTCGTCGTCGCGGCCGCAGGCGGGGCAGGCGCCGGCCGTCCGCCGCTGCCAGAGCAGCAGTGCCCCGGCCAGCAGGACGCCGCCGACGAGGGCGGCGCACCGGGCCGCCAGCGGCCAGTCGAAGACCTGCCCGTAGTCGACCGGCGGCCAGCCGAACGGCGCGCCGATGATCAGCATCGGCAGGTAGCCGAGCACGACCAACACCCGGGCGTCCGGGACGACCACGGTCAGCGCGAAGACGACCGCCCAGCCGTAGCCGAGCAGCAGCGCGCGGGGCAGGCCGGGGCGGCGTACCGTCGCCGGGCCGCTCATGGCGAGCGCCGCGACCGCCGCGAGCAGCAGCACCCCGGCGAAGATGGGTGCGCCGGCGTCCACCGGGACCAGCCGGAGCAGGCTGACGTCGCCGCCGTGCGGGTCGTTGGCGCCGAACGGGTAGCCGGCGCCGGTCAGGGTCGAGAGCAGGGCGAGCACGCCCCAGCCGCCGAGCCAGGCGGCGGCGAGCGGGGCGGCCAGGTCGAGCCGGGTCCGGGCGGCCCGACGGGGTGGGGAAACGGTTGTTGTCGTCATGACCTCAGCCTCGGCCGGCCGGGCCCCGGATCCCTCCCGCGCCGGGGTGGACCGTCTCCCCCACGCGAGGGGTCAGCCGGTCGGCACCACGAAACCCGACTCGTACGCGGCGATCACCGCCTGGGTCCGGTCCCGTACGCCGAGCTTGGCCAGCACGTTGCCGACGTGCGTCTTGACCGTCTCCACGCCGACCACCAGCCGGTCGGCGATCTCCGGGTTGGACAGCCCGGCGGCCATCAGCCGCAGCACCTCGGCCTCCCGCTCGGTGAGCCGGGCCGCCCGCAGCCCGTCGGAGCCCCGGCCGCCGTACGCGCCGACGAGCTGGCGGATCGCCGCCGGGAAGAGCAGCGACTCGCCGGCCGCCACCACCCGGATCGCCTCCACCACCTCGGCCGGGCGGGCCCGCTTGAGCAGGAACCCGCTGGCTCCGGCGCGCAGCGCCTCGTAGACGTACTCGTCGTTGGCGAACGTGGTGACCACCAGGACGCGGGGCGGGTCGGCGGAGGTGGCCAGCAGCCGCCGGGTGGCCTGGATGCCGTCGATGGCCGGCATCCGGACGTCCATGAGCACCACCCGCGGGCGCAGCCGGGCCACCAGCGACGGCACCTCGGCGCCGTCCGCGGCCTCGCCGACCACCCGCAGGTCGGGTTGGGCGTCCACGATCGCCCGCAGGCCGACCCGGATCAGCTCGTCGTCGTCGACGATCAGCACGTCGATGGTCATCCGGTCTCCTCCCTCGGCGCCGGCAGGGTGGCCCGTACCCGCCAGCGGTCCCCCTCCGGCCCGGCGGTGAGCTGCCCGCCGAGCAGCAGCACCCGCTCCCGCATGCCGTCCAGGCCGCGCCCGCCGCCGCCCGGGCCGGTGGTGCCGGGCAGCCCGTTGACCAGCTCGATCTCCAGACGGCCATCGGGTACGGCCACCCGCAGCCGCACCGGCCCCCGGCCGTGCCGGGCCGCGTTGGTGAGCCCCTCCTGGACGATCCGGTAGCCCTCCCGGGACACCACGGCAGGCAGCCCGCGCAGCGCCCCGCTGACCTGGGACTCCACCGTCAGGCCGGCGGCCCGGGTGTCGGCGACCAGCCGGTCCAGCCCGTCGAGGGTGGCCTGCGGCGCGGTGGGGGCGGGCGCCCGCCCGTCCTCGGTCTCCCGGAGCAGCCCGAGCACGTGGTCCAGGTCGTCCATCGCGCGGCGGCTGGTCTCCTCGATGGCGCGCAGGGCCCGCCGCGCGAACTTCGGGTCGGTGTCGAGCAGCTCGCGGGCGGCGCCGGCCTGGAGGGTCGCCACGGTGAGCGCGTGCCCCACCGAGTCGTGCAGCTCGCGGGCCAGCCGGTTGCGCTCGGCCAGCCGGGCGGACCGGGCCTCCAGTGCGGCGATCCGCTCGGCCTGCGCCGGGCCGAGCAGCACCGGGGCCATCGAGGCGGCGAGCGCGCCCAGCCCGGCGACCGCGTACCCGAGCGCGACCAGCAGGGCCAGGCCGGCCAGGCCCGCCGCGACCGGGTGACCCGGGCCGAGCGGGCCGAAGCCGTCGTCGGGGGCGGCGCCGGTGTCGACGCCGGCCAGCCCGGCGAGGAAGACCAGCGCCATGGGGAACGCGCTGATCGCCGCGAACAGCACCAGGCCGCCGGTCAGCAGGTGCAGGGCGATCCAGAGCGCGGCGCGCAGCCGGGTCTCCCGGTCGATCCGGTGGCCCGGGGCGGGCTCGGGCAGGTCGACCGCGAGCAGCGCCCGGGCGGCGACGATCTCCAGCGCGCGGCTGCCGGCCAGGAACACCGGCACGGCGGCGAGCACCGCGGCGACCAGCAGCAGGCCGGCGCCGACCGGCCGGGGCACGTCGTCGTTGCCGAGCAGTTGCGCGAACGCCGCGGCGAGCAACGCGTACGGCAGGGCGAGCACCCCGCCGAGGAGCAGGAACACGGCACGCCGCCAGGTGCTCCCGCGCACCAGCGGCGCCAGTACACCCCGGACCGTCACCCGGCCATTCTGCCGCCGGAGACGGCCTGCCGACTCCCCCGCAACGGGGAGATCGGGTCAGCGGTGGTCCTGGACGTACTTCTCCGGGTCCTTGTCGCGGAAGGGCAGGTTGCGCCCGTTCTTGTGCTCGCCGTAGAACCTCAGCCAGCGCGCCCCCAGCTCGGCCCGGAGCTCGACGCCAGCGTGCCGGCGGAAGTCCGGCAGCGCCTCGTCCTCCTCCTCGGCCAGGTGCTCGCTGTTCTCGCGGCGGGCCCGCCAGACCGCGGCCCACCAGGCGTCCGAGCCGACCTCGTGCAGCTTCGACTCGGCGATGGCGTCGCGGATCTTGTTGTGGTCGCCGATGGCGTCCTCGGTCTCCTCCGCGCCGTCGTCGCCGTGCCGGACCAGGTGCGGGTAGAGGATGGCCTCCTCGGCCTCGGCGTGGATGTCCAGGTGCAGGGCGAGCGCCTCCCAGACGGCCAGCAGCTCGGCCGGGTCGCGGGCGTCGTCGAGGCGGGCGAAGCCGCGGCGGAAGGCGGCGTGGTCGTCGAGGATCAGTGCGGTGATGTCGTCCATGGTGGTCACCTCCCGGTGCGGGCGCGGATCAGCTTGGGTACGGCGGCCAGCCCGGTGAGCGGGCGGAACGCGTGGGCGGCGGTGACCAGTGCCGCGTACTCGTCGTCGGCCAGGTCGATCTCGGCGGCGGCGGCGTTGCGCTCCATCTGCTCCACCCCGGACGCGCCGGGGATGGCGACCACGTTGGGGTGGCGGAGCAGGTACGCCAGGGCGATCTGGCTGGGCGTGGCGTCGTGCACGTCGGCCACCTCGCGCAGGGTGGCGATCAGTTCGGTGCCCCGTTCCAGGTTCTCCGGCAGGAAGTACGGGTTGGCCCGCCGCACCGCCCCGGCGGGCGGGTTCCGGGCGTCGTACCGGCCGGAGAGGAAGCCCTGCCCCAGCGGGCTGTACGCGATGACGATCCGGCCGGCCTGCTCCGCGTACGGGATGAGGTCCTTCTCCGGGCCGCGGTCGATCATGCTGTAGCGGACCTGGTTGCTCAGCACCCGGCGGCCCAGCGCGGCCTCGGCGAACCGCCAGCGGCGCAGGCCGTAGTTGCTGACCCCGACCTCGCCGACCAGCCCGACGTCCTGGAGCGCGCGCATCCCGCGCATGGTGGTGGTGTCGGCGACCACCGGGTTGGGCTGGTGCACCTGGTAGAGGTCGATGCCGGCGACGCCGAGCCGGGCGGCCGAGGCGACCGCCCGCTGCTGCACCACCGGGGCGAGCGGCAGCACCGGGAAGATCTTGCTGGCCACCACGACCTTGGCCCGGTCGTCGCCGAGCGCCGCGCCGAGGATGCGCTCGCTGCGACCGAAGCCGTAGATCTCGGCGGTGTCGAAGAGCGTGACGCCCAGGTCGAGCGCGCGCCGGACGATCTGTGCCGCCCGCTGTTCGTAGTCGGGGCCGTAGCCCCACTCGCGCGAGCCGAACTGCCACGTGCCGAGGCCGATCTTCGAGATGGGCTTGGGGGTGTCGAGCGGGACGTAGCGCATGGACTCGAAGCTACCCAAGCCGGCGGGGCGGCACGCCCGTTCCGCTGTCCCGGGCAGGATTGCCGGGTGACTCTCCTCATCCGCCCTGCCCGCCCGGACGAGGCGGCCGAGCTGACCGAGCTGGCGCTGCGCTCCAAGGCCCACTGGGGGTACGACGCCGCGTTCCTGGCCCGCTGCCGCAGCGAGCTGACCCTCACCCCGTCGGACGTGGCCGCCCGGCTGGTGTGGGTGGCCGAGCGGGACGGCCGGCCGGTGGGCCTGCTGGTGCTCGGCGGTGAGCCGCCCGAGCTGGAGCTGGACATGCTCTTCGTGGACCCGCCCGCGATCGGCACCGGCGCGGGCCGGGTGCTGTTCGAGCACGCCGTGGCCACCGCCCTGGCCGCCGGCGCCCGGAGGCTGTGGATCGAGGCGGATCCCGGGGCCGAGCCGTTCTACCGGCACGTCGGCGCGGTGCCGGCCGGCACCTCGGTCTCCCCGTCCACCGGCCGGGAGCTGCCCCGCCTCCGCTACGACCTGGGCACCAGCCCCGGACTAGGGTCGGGGGCGTGACCTACCTCGCCAGCGAAGACCGTTACGACTCGATGATCTACCGGCGCAGCGGCCGGAGCGGCCTGCGCCTGCCCGCCATCTCGCTCGGGCTGTGGCACAACTTCGGGCCGGACCGGCCGTACGAGCGGCAGCGGGACATCGTCCGGCGCGCCTTCGACCTCGGGATCACCCACTTCGACCTGGCCAACAACTACGGCCCACCGCCCGGGGCGGCCGAGGAGAACTTCGGCCGGCTGCTCGCCACCGACCTGAAGCCGTACCGGGACGAGCTGGTCATCTCCAGCAAGGCCGGCTATCTCATGTGGCCCGGCCCGTACGGCGAGTGGGGCTCGCGCAAGTACCTGATCTCCTCGCTGGACCAGTCGCTGCGCCGGATGGGGCTCGACTACGTCGACATCTTCTACTCGCACCGGTTCGACCCGGACACGCCGCTGGAGGAGACGATGGGCGCGCTGGACGCGGTCGTCCGCTCCGGCAAGGCGCTCTACGTCGGCATCTCCAACTACAACTCGGAGCAGACGGCCCGGGCCGCCGAGATCCTCCGCGAGCTGGGCACGCCGCTGCTGATCAACCAGCCGTCGTACTCGATGCTCAACCGCTGGACCGAGGCCGACGGGCTGCTGGACACGCTGGAGCAGGCCGGCGCCGGCTGCATCGCGTACAGCCCGCTGGCGCAGGGTCTGCTCACCGACCGCTACCTGGGCGGTATCCCGGCCGACTCCCGGGTGCGGACCAGCGTCTTCCTCAACGAGAGCGACCTCAGCGAGGAGAAGATGGCCACCATCCGCGGGCTCGCCGCGGTCGCCGAGCGGCGCGGCCAGAGCCTGGCCCAGCTCGCGTTGGCCTGGGCGCTGCGCGATCCCCGGATGACCAGCCTGATCATCGGGGCGAGCAGCGTGGCCCAGCTGGAAGGGAACGTCGCCGCGCTGGACAACCTCGACCTCGGCGTCGACGAGCTGGCCGAGATCGACCGACACCTGGGCTGACCTCGGCGGTCACCAGATCCGGCGCCGGCCGGCGTGGTGGTTGCGGACCCCGCACGGCCGGCCGGCCGGCACGCTGCCGGCCCGCCGCAGCCGCAGCGCCACCACGGCCGCGAGCAGCACGGTGACCCCGGCCGCCGCG
>NZ_MUYZ01000031.1:0-39868 GCF_003013775.1 Micromonospora sp. MH33 | reverse complement strand
GGCGGGACCGGCGGCCGGCCCGGTCTCCGGCCAGGGCAGGCCGGACCGCGCCTCGGCCGGTGGCACCGGGGGCGCGGCCTCGGGCCAGGGCAGGGCGGGCGCGCCCTGCTGGCGCGGTACGTCCTGCCCCGGCCAGAGACCGGTCGGCGGTTCGAAGGCGTTGTGCTGGTCTCGCTCGGCCGGCATGACCCTCCCTGGCTGGCGGCGGCCCGTCTCTCGGGGCTCAGGTCGGACGTGCATTCCGACCGACGATATCTCCCGGTCACCTGGGCCGTGCGTACCGCAACACTCAGCCGAACGCCCCACCCGGGGTGCCGGTGACGGTCGAAGCGGGCATCTCGACCCCGGTGCGGGCGATCGCGTCGAGCAGTCGGTCGGCCAGCTCGGGACGGCAGACCAGCAGGTCGGGCAGGCGCGGGTCGGCCCGGTTGTAGCGCAGCGGCGACCCGTCGATCCGGGACGCGTGCATCCCGGCGCCCAGTGCCACCGCCACCGGGGCGGCGCTGTCCCATTCGTACTGGCCGCCCGCGTGCACGTACGCGTCGACCTCACCGGTCACCACGGCGCACACCTTGACCCCGGCGGAGCCCATGGGCACGGCCTGCGCGCCGAGCAGCTCGACCAGCTCTCCGACGAAGGCCGGCGGGCGGCTGCGGCTCACCGCGATCCGGATCGGCCCGTCGACCGCCTTCGGGGTCGGGCAGCCGGTGCCGAGGATGAGCTGGTCACTGTCCACCGTGGTACGGGCCGGCATGCCGACCGCGCCGGCGACCAGGGCGCCGTCCGGCGCGGCGGAGCGCTGCCAGAGCGCCACGTGCACCGCCCAGTCGTCCCGGCCGGCCTCGGAGAACTCCCGGGTGCCGTCCAGCGGGTCGATGATCCAGACCCGGTCGGCGTCGTGCCGGGGCGCCCGCTCGCCGTCCGCCCACGCCCGGCGCGAGTCGGCCTCCTCCTCGGAGAGCACCGCGTCCGCGGGCCGCCAGCGGGCCAGCGCCGCGGTCATCAGCTCGTGCGACGCGCGGTCGCCGGCGTCCTTGAGCGCCTTCGGGTCCGCGAAGCCCTGCCGGTCCCGCAGCGCGGTGAGCGCCTCGCCCGCCCGCCCGGCCAGCCACTGCGCGAACTGCTGGTCGTCGAGCCGTCCGGCCTCGTCCTCGGTCACGAGCCTCACCACCTGTCTCCCCGGGTCTGCCGCGACCCGCAATCCTTCGGCGGCCGGTGGTCCCGGCGCCAGCTTCCGGTCGGATGGTAGACAGGCGTGAACCGGGCTCGGATCTCCGTCGGCCCTGGTGGACGGAGCGGCCGCCCGCATGTTGAACTTCGCGTGTATGGCGGTCGGACCCGCCGGACCAGGCCCTAGGCTCGTGCGCATGACCGCCGAGCAGCTGATCTCCTTCGCCCGTGGCGCTCCCTCGCTGGACATCGTCGATGTCGAGGGGCTCAAGGCCGCCGCCGTCCGCGCCTTCGACGCCGACCCCGCCGGGATCACGGCGTACGGCACCTCCGTCGGTTACCCGCCCCTGCGGAAGTGGATCGCGGAGAAGCACGGCGTCGAGGCCGATCAGGTGCTGATCACCAACGGTTCGCTCCAGGCCGACGCCTTCCTCTTCGACCACCTGGTGCGGCGGGGCGACGCGGTGGTGGTCGAGCGCCCGACGTACGACCGGACGCTGCTCAACCTCCAGCAGATGGGTGGTGAGATCCACGGTGTGACGATCCAGCCGGACGGTCTGGACACCGCCGAGCTGCGCAAGCTGCTGGAGTCCGGGGTCCGGCCGCGGCTGGCCCACGTCATCCCGAACTACCAGAACCCGGCCGGCGTGACCCTCTCCCTGGAGAAGCGTCGCGAGCTGCTCGACCTGGCCGCCGAGTACGGCTTCACGATCTTCGAGGACGACCCGTACGCGGACATCCGGTTCCGGGGCGAGCCGCTGCCCTCGATGCTGTCGATGGACACCCGGGGCGTGGTGGTGCACGCCTCCAGCTTCACCAAGACGGTCTGCCCGGGCGTCCGGGTCGGCTACCTGGTGGGCCCGGCCGACGTGATCGCGACGATCGCCAAGCGGGCCACCAACCTCTACATCTCGCCGGGCATGGTCTCCGAGGCGATCGTGCACCAGTTCTGTGTCTCGGGGGAGATCGAGCGGTCGGTACACACCGTGCGGACGGCGCTCGGCGAGCGTGCCGTGGTGCTCGCCGAGTCGCTGCGCCGGCACATCCCCGAGGCCCGGTTCGTGGAGCCGGACGGCGGTTACTTCCTCTGGGTGGAGCTGCCCGAGGACGTGGAGGTCGACCGGCTCGCCCCGGCCGCCGCCGAGCGCGGCGTGGCGGTGGTCAAGGGCAGCGATTTCATGATCGACGGCGGCCGGCACGCGCTCCGGCTGGCCTTCTCCGCGGTGACCGCGGACCGGATCGACGAGGGCGTCCGGCGGCTGGCCGAGGCAATGGCGGCCGTCCGAGGCTGATTTTCTGTCGGGTTTCCGACAGAACGGCGATACCGGCCGGCCCGGGTCTCCCGCTGGGCCGGCCGGCGGCTCACAATGCTGCGAGCGCCGCTCATCTTCGCCGGTGACCGGTCCGCCGACCGGCAGCCGCCCGGGCCGCCCCCGGTCCGGACCGTCGGCGCTCGCAGCAGAACTCCCGCCCCCAATGGGTGCCGGGTGGGCCGTGTCGCCCCTCACCCCCCTGACGCGGCCGGCCCGCCCGGCGCCGCCACCGTCTCCTGCCCGGCGTGACGCGGGTCGCAGCCCGGTCGCCCGCCCCGCGCTCGCCCGCGCTGCGCCCCGCCCTGACCGGCGTAACCTGCAAGCCGCAGCTTCGTGGAGAGGGGGCGAGATGACGGACCGGGTGGCACGCGACCGCACCGCCGGGCAGAACGGCGACCGGGCGCCCAGACCACGAGCCTGGGCGGCGCCGGTACGCGCCATGTCGCGCATCCTCAACGCCGACGGCTCCCCCCGTACGCCCCAGCCGGCCGACCCCGGCCGGAGCGGGATCGTCGACTGCGGCCTCTACGTCGACGGCGAGCGCCAACCGGGCGAGTGGCACTACGCCGACGCCCTGGCCGCCGCCCGCCAGGAGCGGAACGGCTTCGTCTGGCTCGGCCTGCACGAGCCGGAGCTGGACGAGATGACCGCGATCGCGGACACCTTCGGCCTGCACGAGCTGGCCGTGGAGGACGCGGTCAAGGCCGAGCAGCGGCCCAAGCTGGAGCGCTTCGGCGAGGTGGTCTTCCTCGTGCTGCGCACCGCCCGCTACTGCGAGCACACCGAGCTGACCGAGAACTCCGAGGTGGTGGAGACCGGCCAGGTGATGCTCTTCATCGGGCCGAACTTCCTGATCAGCGTCCGGCACGGGGACGCCTGCCGGCTGTCGCCGGTCCGCGCCGACCTGGAGGCGAAGCGGGACCTGCTGGAGCACGGCCCGTGGGCCGTCGCGTACGCGATCACCGACCGGGTGGTGGACCTCTACCTGGAGGTGGCCGACCGGCTGGAGGACGACCTCGACGTGCTGGAGGCGGACGTCTTCGACCGGCAGAACAGCGGGCGGATCCAGCGGATCTACCAGATGAAGCGGGAGCTGGTGGAGTTCAAGCGGGCGGTGGTGCCGTTGCAGCGCCCGCTGCTCACCCTCACCTCGCAGGTCAACCGGGAGGTGCCGCAGGAGGTGCGGCGCTACTTCCGGGACGTGCAGGACCACCTCAGCCGCACCGTCGAGCAGGTGAACTCCTACGACGACCTGCTCAACTCGATCCTCCAGGCGCGGCTGGCCCAGGTCACCGTCGACCAGAACAACGACATGCGCAAGATCGCGGCCTGGGCGGCGATCGGTGCGGTGTGGACCGCCATCGCGGGCATCTACGGCATGAACTTCAAGTACATGCCAGAGCTGAGCTGGACGTACGGCTACCCGGGCGTGTGGGCGCTGATGCTCGTCTCGTCGTTCACGCTCTACCGGCTGTTCCGCCGCAACGGCTGGCTGTGACCGGCAGACGGAAGCGCCGGCCGCGCGGGGCGTAGCCGCGCGCGCCGGCGCTTTCCGTGACCGTGCGGGTCAGCGGCGGCCGCTGGCCTTGGCGGTGTTCTTCCCGTTCTGCATCGCCTTGGTGACGTCGTCGGCCGGGCGGCCGGAGACGTCCCGGGTGCCCTCGGCGACCGAGGGGACCTTGTCGTTCGGGTGGATCTTGGGCTGGGTGCCCGGGGTGGTGGTCGAGGCGCTGTCGCCGCCGGCCGCCGCCGAGCTGCCGGCGCCGGTGGGGCCGCCGGCCACGCCCGACCTGCTGGACATGGTGGACGCGTCGGTCACCTTCGCGGTCGCGTCGGGGGTCTCCACCACGATGGTGTCCACGTCCTCGCGCATCGGCTCCAGCTTGCCCGCCGGGTCGTACTCGGCCCACTCCTGCTGCTCGCGGCGGCGCCGCATGGCCATCGCGCCGGCCAGGCCGGCGACCGTGCCGGCGAGCAGCAGGCCGGTCGTCATGCCGCGCGACCTCTTCTGCTTCTTCTTCGCGGCCTTCATGTTCTTCGCCTTCACCTTCTTGCTCATGGCGGCCTGCTTGGCGGTGGCGGCCTTCCGGCCGGTCAGGGCCTTGCCGGCGGCCTCGGCCTGCGCGTTGCGCATCGCCATGAGCAGCGGCGCGAGTGCGGCTGCCGTCGACGCGACACCGCTCGACGCCCGGTCCCGGACGACGATCGCGGTGGGCGCGACGGCGCCCCGGGCTGCCTGGACGCGCGGGCCGACCGTGGCGCCGGCACCCTTCGCCGCGTGCGCGGCGGCCTGCCTCAGGTGACCGATGCCCTGGTTCAGCTCCGCCTTCGCGAGCTGCCCCTGGGTCTTACGCCGCCCGATTCCAAACACGGTCCCACCTCCTGGGAGTTGTTCCTCCGTCATCCTCCACCTTCGGATGCCTCCGCATGGCCAGATCGGGCACATGGGAGGATCCGCATGGAACTGACCAACGAGTGAGGAGTACCCGTGGCCGAGGCTGTCTACGCCACCTTGCACACCAACGCTGGCCCGATCCGGCTGGAGCTCTTCCCGAACCACGCGCCGAAGACCGTCCGCAACTTCGTCGAGCTGGCCGAGGGCACCCGCGAGTACATCGACCCGCGTACCGGCCAGCCGGGCAGCGGGCCGTACTACGACGGCACCATCTCGCACCGTGTGATCAGCGGCTTCATGGTCCAGATGGGCGACCCGACCGGCACCGGTCGCGGCGGCCCGGGCTACAAGTTCGCCGACGAGTTCCACCCGGAGCTGCGCTTCGACCGGCCGTACCTGCTCGCGATGGCGAACGCCGGGCCGGGCACCAACGGCTCGCAGTTCTTCATCACGGTGGGCCCGACCCCGCACCTGAACAACCGGCACACCATCTTCGGCCAGGTCGCGGACGAGCAGTCGGCGAAGGTCGTGGACTCGATCGCGAACACCCCGACCGGCCCGAGCGACCGGCCGCTCCAGGACGTGGTCATCGAGCGCGTCGAGATCGAGCGCAAGCCGGCCTGAGCGTCACGCGGGTACCTTTGCTCGCATGACTGAGCGCTCCGGGCAGGCAGGTGACGCCACAGGCGGGCCGGCGCCGACCACTCCGGTCTGCTACCGGCACCCCGATCGGGAGACCTACGTCCGGTGCACCCGCTGTGACCGGCCGATCTGCCCGGAGTGCATGCGGGACGCCTCCGTCGGCCACCAGTGCCCGGAGTGCGTCAGCGAGGGACGCCGCACCGTGCGGCCGGCGCGTACCGCCTTCGGGGGCGGTGCCGCCGGCCGCCAGGGCTACGTCACGAAGACCCTGATCGCGCTGAACGTGCTGGTCATGGTGCTGTCCATCGCCTCGGCCCGGAGCGGGAGCGCGGTGGCCGGCGGCGGCCTCGGCGGCCTGATGGGCAACTCGACGCCGCTGACCGACTGGGGCGCGGTGCTGGGATACGCCCCGTACGTCGCCTTCGGCGAGTGGCACGGCGTCGCCGCCGGCGAGTGGTACCGGCTGGTCACCGCGATGTTCCTGCACTACGGCGTGGTGCACCTGCTGCTCAACATGTGGGCGCTCTGGGTGCTGGGCCGGACCCTGGAGGCGGTGCTCGGCCCGCTGCGGTTCCTGGCGCTCTACCTGGTCGCCGGGCTCGGCGGCAACGTGGCCGCCTACCTGTTCAGCCCCGTCCACGCCAGTACCGTCGGGGCGTCGACGGCCATCTTCGGCCTCTTCGCCGCGATCTTCGTGATCATGCGGCGGCTGGGCCGGGACACCTCGTCCATCGTGCCGATCCTGGTGATCAACCTGATCTTCACGTTCACCGTGCCGGGCATCTCGGTGGCCGGGCACCTCGGCGGGCTGGTGGTCGGCGCGCTGATGGCCCTGGTCCTGGCGTACGCCCCGCGGCTGCGGCGGACCGCCTTCCAGACCGCCGGCGGGGTGATCCTGCTGGTGGCGCTGCTCGGGCTGGTCCTCGTCCGCACCGCCGCGCTGACCGGCTGACCGCCTCAGCGGGCGGCGGCGCGGGCAGTCTCCAGCGCGGCGGCGACCTCCTCGGGCGGCGCGTCCAGGTCGTAGCGGCCGAACAGGTGCAGTGACTCGCCCGCGTCGATCTCCAGCGTCTCGCCGGTGATCCCACGCCGGGTACGCCGCTCCACCCGGATCGACTCCACGGCCGCCCAGGGCAGCCGCCGGCGGCGGGCGAAGCCCTGGATCACGGTGATCCCCTCCGGGTCGGCGGCCAGCCGGACCGGCGCGACCAGGTCGCGCAGCGCCCAGCCGAGCAGCCCGGCGGCGGCCAGCCCGGCGAGCACCGGCTGGACCCGGTCCTCGCCGGCGAAGAGCAGGCCCAGCGCGACCAGAACGAGCGCGCCGAGCGCCTTGACCGCCGGCAGCACCGGCGGCACGCGCCACTGCCGGGCCGGGGACGACTGTGCAGTCACCGCCCCAGCATGCCAGCCGGGTGGCGCGGAACCGGGGGAGGACGACCGGTCGGGTCAGCACGTAGGATCGGGGCAAGCCAGGTTACCGGGGAGTAGACATGAGTGACGCGGTCATCGTCGGTGCGGTACGGACCCCGGTCGGGCGACGCAAGGGCAGCCTTGCCGGCGTGCACCCGGTCGACCTCTCGGCGCACGTGCTGCGCGCCCTCGCCGAGCGGACCGGCATCGACCCGGTCGACGTCGACGACGTGGTCTGGGGCTGCGTGTCGCAGGTCGGCGAGCAGTCGTGGAACGTGGCGCGCAACGCCGTCCTCGCCGCCGGCTGGCCCGAGTCGGTCCCCGGCACCACGCTCGACCGGCAGTGCGGGTCCAGCCAGCAGGCGCTGCACTTCGCCGCCGCCACCGTGCTCTCCGGCCAGGCCGACCTGGTGGTCGCCGGCGGCGTCGAGTCGATGACCCGGGTGCCGATGGGCTCCAGCGTGGCCGGCGGGATGCCGTTCAGCCCGGCGATCCTGGAGCGCTACCGCGGCGTCGAGGGCGTCGCCGAGGACAGCCCGCTCCCGTTCAACCAGGGCGTCGGGGCCGAGCTGATCGCCCGGCGGTGGCGCTTCTCGCGTACGCAGCTCGACGAGTTCGCCCTCGCGAGCCACGAGAAGGCGGCCGCCGCGCAGGACGCCGGGGCGTTCGACCCGGAGCTGGCCCCGGTGGCGCTGGCCGACGGCGGCAAGTTCGCCGCCGACGAGGGCATCCGCCGGGACACCTCGCTGGCCAAACTGGGCGAGCTGGCCACCCCGTTCAAGGCCGACGGTGTGGTCACCGCCGGCTCGGCCTCGCAGATCTCCGACGGCGCGGCGGCGCTCGCGGTCACCACCAGCGAGTGGGCCAGCCGGCACGGCCTGCGCCCGCTGGCCCGGGTGCACACCGCCGTGGTCGCCGCCGACGACCCGGTCACCATGCTGACCGCCCCCATCCCGGCCACCGCGAAGGCGCTGCGCCGCGCGGGGCTGGGCATCGAGGAGATCGGGGTGTACGAGGTGAACGAGGCGTTCGCCCCGGTGCCGCTGGCCTGGCTGGCGGAGACCGAGGCGGACCCGGAGCGGCTGAACCCGCGCGGCGGGGCGATCGCGCTCGGCCACCCGCTCGGCGGGTCCGGCGCGCGGATCATGACCACCATGCTCCAGCACATGCGGGACAACGGGATCCGCTACGGCCTGCAGACCATGTGCGAGGGCGGCGGCATGGCCAACGCCACCATCGTCGAGCTGCTCTGAATGCGCCCGGCGCCGGGCTGGCGCCGGGCGACCCGGTGCTGGGCCGGTTGCGGGACGCCTACCTGGAGGCGTGGACCGAGCGCCACGACGGGCCGCCCGGCCGGGGCTCGACGTCGCACCGGCAGTGCGATTTGCACGGGTGGAAGTTCCAGAAATCGGGAGTGACCCATATCACCCCTGCTCATCTGCTCGTTGCATCTTGCATGGACGTGTTCTCGCGAACGTTCCTTCCGGCCGCCGCCGACACCGGCCTGGCGACCCAGACCGTCAGCCGGCACATGCCGGTCTTCCGCCGGTGCGTCGGCTCCGGCGACGCCACCATCCTGGTCACCCGGTGCAGCCGCCCGGACCACCCGGTCGGCGGCGACTACCTGATGCTGCTCACCCACCGCCGCCTGGTGGTCACCCAGCAGACCCGGGTGCTGCACCGGCTGCGCCTGCACCTCAACACCGAACTGCGCGAGCTGAGCAACGTCACCTGGAGCCCCGACCCCCGGTCGCACAGCGTGGAGCTGGCGGCCACGGCGATCGACGGGATCCGGGAGCGGTTCCTCATCCGGACCCACCACCCGAAGCAGGTGTGGCAGCTCGACGCCCTGCTCAACCACGCCTTCCGGACCCGGCTCCGGACGCCCGCCGAGCGGATTGTCGCCACCATCGGCGAGCCGTCGGCCGGCGCCCGCCCGGCCGTGTTCCGCCCCGCGCCGGTCCGCTGACCGGCTCCTTACCGAACCCGAACATTCCCCTGACCTTCCGGGCGGCGCCCGGTCGGTAATCATGGGCCGGTGACCGCCGACGACGCACCGCGCGGGCTCGTCCTCGTGGTGGAGGACGAGCCGGCCATCGCCGACCTGGTCCGGCTCTACCTGATCCGGGACGGGTTCGGCGTACACCTGGAACGGGACGGGGCGGCCGGGCTGGCCGCCGCGCGGCGGCTGCGCCCGGTGGCCTGCGTGCTCGACATCGCGCTGCCCGGCCTGGCCGGCACCGAGGTCTGCCGGCGGCTGCGTGAGGCCGGCGACTGGACGCCGGTCATCTTCCTCACCGCCCGGGACGACGAGGTGGACCGCGTCGTCGGCCTGGAACTGGGCGCGGACGACTACGTGACCAAGCCGTTCAGCCCGCGCGAGCTGGTGGCCCGGGTGCGGGCGGTGCTGCGCCGCACCGCCGGCGCGCCCACCACGACCGAGCGGCCCCGGGTGGTCGGCCCGGTCACCCTCGACCCGGCCCGGCGCACGGTCACCGCCGCCGGTGCCCCGGTGCAGCTCACCTCCACCGAGTTCGACCTGCTCGCGCACCTGATGGCCCGGCCCGGCCGGGTCTTCACCCGGGAGGAACTGCTGGCCGGCGTCTGGGGGTACGCGGCCCATGCCGGTACCCGGACCGTCGACGTGCACGTGGCGCAGGTCCGGGCGAAGCTCGGCCCGGCCAGCGTGATCCGCACCCACCGCGGCGTCGGGTACGCGGCCGATGCCTGAGCAGCCGACCATGGCGCTGCCGGTCGTCGGGCCCGGCCCGTCGGCCCTGCCCCGGCGGCGGTTCGCGCACACCCTGACCGCCCGCGCGGTGCTGGTCAGCTGCGCGGTGGCGCTGGTGTCGGTGCTGGTCACCGCGCTGGTCGCGGTCCCCCTGGCGGTGCGCGGCGCCGAACGGCGCGACCAGGTCGCGCTGGCCGCCCAGGCCCGGCTCGCCGCCGACGTGCTCCGGGTCCGGGCGGTACGCCAGCGGGACACCGCCGGGGACCGGCTCATCCGCCAACTCCGCCAGCAGCAGATCGAGGTGTACCTGATCCGGGCGGGCCAGGCCGACCGCGCCGGCCTGCCCCGGCCGGTGGTGAACAGGGTGGCGGCCGGCCGGGACGTCTCCGGCCGGCGAATGGTCGGCGGCGAACGGGCCCTGGTCGAGGGCCGGGCGCTGCCCGGCGGGGACGGCGTGGTGCTGACCCGGCCGACCCGGAACGGACCGTGGGGTCAGGTGCTGCTCAGTCTCTGGTTGCCGCTGCTCGCCGGGCTCGCCGCCGGGGTGGCCGCCGGCCTGTTCCTCGCCCGCCGGCTGGCCCGGCCGATCCGGACCGCGGCCACCGCCGCCGCCCGGCTGCGCGCCGGGGACCGGGCGGTCCGGGTGCCGGTCGAACCGCCCGACGAGGTGGCCGACCTGGCGCACGCGCTGAACGGGCTGGCCGCCGCGCTGGCCACCAGCGAGGGGCGGCAGCGCGAGTTCCTGCTCTCGGTCTCGCACGAGCTGCGCACCCCGCTCACCGCCATCAGGGGCTACGCCGAGGCGCTGGCCGACGGGGTGATCGAGGCCGACGCGGTGCCGGCCACCGGCCGGACCGTGCTCGCCGAGTCCGAGCATCTGGACCGGCTGGTCAGCGACCTGCTGGCGCTGGCCCGGCTGGAGGCCGCCGACTTCCCGCTGGAACCCGGGCCGGTCGACCTGACCCGGCTCGCCGCCGACGCGGCCCGCACCTGGACCGACCGGTGCGCGGCGGTCGGCGTGCCGTTCCGGGTGGAGGCGCCAGCCGGGCCGGTGCCCGCGTACACCGATCCGGGGCGGATCCGGCAGGTGGTGGACGGGCTGCTGGAGAACGCGCTCCGGGTCGTACCCCCGGGGGCGCCGGTGGTGCTCGCGGTCCGGCCGGCCGGCGCGGACCCGGCGGCGGGCGGGCTCGTCGAGGTCCGCGACGGCGGACCCGGCTTCACCGACGACGACCTCGCGGTGGCCTTCGAGCGCGGGGCGTTGCACCAGCGGTACCGGGGGGTGCGCAAGGTGGGCAGCGGCCTGGGACTGGCGCTCGCCGCCGGGCTGGTCCGCCGGCTCGGCGGCGAGATCACGGCCGGGCACGCCCCGGAGGGCGGCGCGGCCCTCACCGTCCGGCTGCCCGGAGATCCTTACCTGACCCGAACATCGGCCTGACGATCCGCTCGTGCGCGCGGGGGAGGCTGTGGGCACCACGGACGAGAGGAACACTGATGGCACGTCAGGGAATCGTCACCGGCGTCACCGCGCTGCTCGCGGCGGCCGCGCTCGGCCTCGCCGGCTGCGGCCCGGCCCAGGTCGCCCAGGACTCGGCGAAGGAGACCGCCGTCGAGGTGGCCGCCGCCCTGGGCGCGGACGGCCAGGCGCTGGCCGCGCTCGGCGTCGACGCCGCCGACCTGGACGTCGACCCGGTAGCCGCCCCGGCTCCCTCGGCCTCCGGCGCGCCCGGTGAGCAGGCCGGCCCGCAGGACAAGCGGGGCGAGCGGGGGCAGGAGTGGCGCAAGCGGCACCGCGCCCGGGTGCTGCTGCGCAAGAACACCCTGCACGGCGAGGTCGTGGTGCAGACCAAGGACGGCGGGACGAAGACCGTCGCCGTGCAGCGCGGCCAGGTGACCGCGATCGACGCGAAGTCGATGACCGTGAAGTCCACCGACGGCTTCACGATGACCTGGACCTTCGACGAGAAGCTGCGGGTGGTCGAGCGGCGCAGCACGGTGCAGTCCAGCGACATCAAGGTCGGCACGACGGTCGGCGTGGCCGGCGCCAAGGACGGCGACAGCGGGGTGGCCCGGCTGGTCGTGGTCCCGTTCAAGCAGAAGTGAGCCGGGCGCACCGGGGCCGGCGCGACCGCGCCGGCCCCGGTGCCGTTCCTCAGTAGAAGGGCACTTGTCCGGCAGAACGGGCGGGTCGGTGGTGAGTGTCCGGCCAGGCCAGGGGCGGGCTGTGATGACCTGGGCGACCAGCCGGGTTACGCTAGGCCCCGACTTGCCGTCGCCACCGTGGAGAACCCGTGAAGCTCTCGATCCTCATGCCGGTCTACAACGAGGAAGAACGCATTGCGGATGCCCTCAAGCAGGCATTGGCGGTGGACTACCCCTGCGAGATCGAACTCGTCGTCGTGGACGACGGCAGCCGCGACGGCACCGGCGAGGTGCTGGGCCGGGTGGACGACGCCCGGCTTCGGGTGATCACCCACCAGCGCAACGCCGGCAAGGGCGCGGCCATCAAGACCGCCGTCGACAACGCCGAGGGTGAGTACATGGTCATCCTCGACGCCGACCTCGAGTACGACCCGCAGGACATCCCGCGGCTGCTCGAGCCGGTGCTGGACGGGCGGGCCACGGTGGTCTACGGCAACCGCACCTTCGGCAGCCACAGCTCCTACAGCTTCTGGTACGTGATGGGCAACAAGGGCGTGACGCTTGCCGCCAACGTGCTCTACAACTCCTACATCGGCGACCTGGAGACCTGCTTCAAGCTGATGCCGCTGGAGCTCTACCGCTCGCTCCAGGTCCGCTCGCGCGGCTTCGGCATGGAGGCCGAGGTCACCGGCAAGCTGCTCCGCCAGCGCATCCGCCCCTACGAGGTCCCGATCAGCTACCGCGCCCGGGGCCGCGAGGAGGGCAAGAAGATCACCTGGAAGGACGGCGTCGAGGCGATCTGGATCCTGGCCCGCGAGCGGGCCCGGCGCCGCCCGGTCGGCCCCGCCGCCCGCTGACGCCCCACAACGACACGGACCCCGCACCCCGGCCCAGGCCGGTGTCGCGGGGTCCCGTCGCTCAGACGGCGGCCCCGGCCGCCGGGGTGAGGAACGCGTCGACCGAGCGACGGAGGCCGGCCGCGTCCAGGCCGTGCCAGCGGTCGTGGTCCTCCGGCGTGCCGTAGCGGCGCAGGTCCGACCGGCCCACCCCGAGGGCGAGCAGCCGGTGCGGCCGGTCGGCCAGCGCCGCGCCCACCACCCGGGCCGAGGTGCCCGCCAGGTACGGCTCGACCAGGATCACCTCGGTGCCGGCGAGCGCCCGCAGCCCGGCCGTGTCGAACGGGCGCGGCCGGTGGGTGTAGGCCACCGTGACCGGCCGGTCGGCCACCGCCGCGAGGGCCGCGTCCAGCAGCGGCCCGACGGCCACCAGCAGCGGCGCGCCCGGCCCGGCGTCCCGCACCACCCGCAGCTCACCCGCCTCGGGGTACGCCCGCGTGTTGGCCTGCGTGGACAGCCGCAGGTACGCCGAGTCCCGCCCGCACACCAGGTCGCGCAGCAGCCCGGGCACCTCGCCCGGGTGGCCGGGCACGTGCACGGTCCAGTCGCGCAGGGTGTCGATCAGCGCCACGTCGGCCGGCCCGAGGTGGGTCCGTCCCGCCGCCGCCCGGTCGTACGACGCGCCGACGCTGACCAGCACGGCGCCGACCCCCTGGTGGTCGAGGTCCAGCTTGATCTGCTCGTAGGCCCGCTCGACGAGGAATGGCGCGTAACTGTGCACGATCGGCCGCTGCCCGGTCAGCGCCAGCCCGCCGGCCACGCCCACCATCAACTGCTCCCGGATGCCGACGTTGACCACCCGGCCCGGATACCGCGCGGCGGCCGGGGCGAACGCGGCGGCCGAGATGTCGGCCAGCACGATCGTGGTGCGGGGATCCGCCAGGACCTCCTCGGCGGTGGTCACGAAGGTTTCGCGCATGCCCATGGTCACTCCCCGTCGGTGACGACCGCGACGACGACGTGCGGCCGGTGGTGGTCGTGCCCGGTCAGGGCGGTGTGCAGGGCCGCGTGGTCCCGGCCGTCGACGGTCGCGGCGGTCCACCCGTTCACGGTGAACCGGCTGGCCGCGCCGCCCGGCCAGCCGTGGCTCGCCGAGTGGTTGTCCAGCACGATCGCGGTCAGGTTGCCGAGCCCGGTGGCGCCCGCGTACGCGATCGCCTCGTGGTTCGAGCCCTCGTCCAACTCGGCGTCGCCGAGCAGCACGTACACCCGGGGGTCGGTGCGGTCCTGGGCGCGCAACCCGAGCGCGGTGCCCACGCCCAGGCCGAGACCGTGGCCCAGCGACCCGGAGCCGATCTCCACCCCGGGCACCAGCAGCCGGTCGGGGTGGTCGCCGAGCCGGCTCTCCGGGCCGCCCTGGTCGTCCAGCCACTCCATCGGGACGAAGCCCCTGGCGGCGAGCAGCGCGTAGTAGCCGGCGACCGCGTGCCCCTTGGAGAGCAGGAAGCGGTCCCGGTCCGGGTCGTCCACGGTCGCCGGGGTGATCCGGAGCACCCGGTCGTAGAGGACCTGGAGCACGTCCAGCGTCGAGTACACGTTGGCGCCGAACTCGCGGCCGGCGCGTACCCGGTCGAGCAGCGCCCTCAGCACCGCGGGGTCGGTGGCGGTTGTCGTCGTCATGCGGATAGCCTCGGAGTTGAAGCTCACTTCAACTCAAGGCCCTGTGATGCACGAAGCACTGACCATCGGACAGCTCTCCACCCGCAGCGGGGTGGCCCCCTCCGCGCTGCGCCACTACGAGCGGCTCGGACTGATCCGGGCCCAGCGGACCGGCGGCAACCAGCGCCGCTATGCCCGCACCGAGTTGCGCCGGGTGGCCTTCATCCGGATCTCACAGCAGGTCGGCGTCTCGCTGGAGGAGATCCGGGAGGCGCTGGACTCGCTGCCGTCGGCGCGGACGCCCACCCCCGACGACTGGGCCGCCCTGTCGAAGACCTGGCGGGACCGGCTGGACGAGAAGATCCGGTTGCTCGGCAAGCTCCGCGACGACCTGGACGGTTGCATCGGCTGCGGCTGCCTGTCGTTGCAGCGCTGCACCCTCTACAACCCGGGCGACGCGCTCGCCGCCGAGGGCCCCGGCGCCCGGCTGATGCTCCCCCGCGAGGGCTCCGGGGCGGCCTGACCGGTCAGCGGACCAGCAGCACCTTGCCCAGGTGGTCGCTGGTCTCCACCAGCCGGTGCGCGTCGGCGGCGTCGGCCATCTTCGCCCGTGCGTGCACCACGGGCCGGATCTTCCCCGCCTCGACCAGCGGCCACACGTGCTCGCGGACACCCCGGACGATCTCCGCCTTCTCGGCGACCGGGCGGGAACGCAGTGCCGTCGCGTGCACCGAGGCCCGCTTCGCCAGCAGCATCCCCAGGTCCAGCTCGCCCTTGCGGCCGCCCTGCATGCCGATCACCACGAGCCGCCCGCCGGTGGCCAGCGCCGCCACGTTCCGCGGCAGGTACGCGGCACCCATGATGTCCAGGATCACGTCCGCGCCCCGGCCGTCGGTGACCCGGCGGACCTCCTCGACGAAGTCCTGCTCCCGGTAGTCGACGGCGTGCGCGGCGCCCAGCTCGCGCAGCCGCTCGTGCTTCGCCGCCCGGGCGGTCACCACGACGGTCGCGCCGAGCGCCACCCCGAGCTGGATGGCGAACGTGCCGATCCCGCTGCCGCCGCCGTGCACCAGCAGCGTCTCGCCCTCGGCCAGGCGGGCCAACTGCACCACGTTCGAGAAGACGGTGCAGGCCACCTCGGGCAGCGCCGCCGCGTCGACCGGGTCCACCCCGGCCGGCACCGGCAGCAGCTGACCGGCCGGCACGGCGACCCGCTCGGCGTACCCGCCGCCGGCCAGCAGCGCGCAGACCTCGTCGCCGACCGCCCAGCCGGTCACCTCCGGACCGAGCGCGGCCACCACCCCGGCACACTCCAACCCCGGGTACGCCGGCGCACCCGGCGGCGGCGGGTACTGCCCCTGCCGCTGCAACAGGTCGGCCCGGTTCACGGCGCTGGCCCGCACCTCGACCACCACCTCGCCCGGGCCGGGCTCCGGATCGGGCACCGCCGCCCAGACGAGCGCCTCGGGTCCACCGGGTTTCGGGATCGTGATCGCGTGCATAGCCCAGTCTTACCCGATCCGACCGGCCGTCCACGCCCGGGCCAGGATCTCCTCCACCGTCTCCTCGGGCGTCTGCGCCGAGGTGTCCAGCCAGAGCCCGATCCGGGGCGTGTCGGCCCGGAACTCGGCGTCCAGGTCGGCGACCGGCCAGTTCCCGTACCCCTGCTTGGGCCGGTCCCGCTCGCGGGCGGCGACCACGTCGGCGCGGGGCGCGAGCACCACGACGGCGAGCGGTCGGTGCCGGATCCGGTCGACCACGGCCGGCAACTCCGGGCCGAGGACGACGTCCTGGAGCACCACGGTGAAGCCGGCGGCGGCGTAGCGGTCGGCGGCCGACGCGGCGAGGTCGTAGCGGAGCCGGAGCTGCCGCCACGCCTCGTCGCTGAGCTCGGCGGTCATCTCGGCCCGCCCGCTGACGATCATGCGGCGGAACACGTCACCGCGTAGGTGCACGGCGCGGGGCAGCCGCCGGGCCAGCAGTTCGGCCACAGTGGACTTGCCCGCCGCCATGATTCCACTGATCAGCACCACCGCCGGGGTATCCCACACGCGAACATCCTGACAGTAGGGGTGGGACGGCGGCTCGCCTGTTCCACCGTCCGTGGCAGACTAGGCACGGCCGCGCACCCCGTCGGGGACGTGGCAGGGAGGGTTCGCCTAGTGGCCGATGGCGCTGGTCTTGAAAACCGGTAAGGCAGCGATGTCTTCGTGGGTTCGAATCCCACACCCTCCGCTCTCCCGGGCGGCAAAGTGCCCCTGGCCAGCGCGAACGCCGGTCAGGGGCGCGTCTGTGTCGTACCCGGGACGGCGTGGGTTCAGGCGATGAGCAGACGAAGGCCGAGCTCTGCCGCATCGAGGTCGACGAGGTCGGCGTTGCGTTCCGCCCACCGGCCTGAGTCGAGGTCGTCACGGAGGCTGTGCACCGCCCTCTGCTCGGCGTCCGGCCCGACCCTGGCCCAGACCGACACCCCGCGACGGACGTTCTCGTCCAGGTACGCCTCGGGCCGGCGCCAGTAGGCCTCGAAGAAACCGTCGACGCAGTCCCACGGGATGGGCACCGGCTCCACGCGGGCTCCGATCGCGCCGGCCAGCTCGTCCAGCGAAGGCCGGCCGGCAACGAGGTCCGCGACCTCAGGAAGGTAGTCGCGAGTGAGCCAGAACCGACGAAGCCATCCGGCGTCACTGGTGTCGTGCGTGAACACCACCACGCGGCGAGCAACGCGCCGCATCTCGCGCAGGCCCGCGACCGGGTCCTGCCAGTGGTGGATGGTGGCGAAGGCCATCGCCGCGTCGAAGGACTGGTCCTCGAAGGGAAGGCACTCGGCGGCGGCAGCCACGCACGGCGCCGAACCCGCGGGGCGCTGCGCCCGCATGAGCGCCGACGGCTCCACCGCGGTGAGGTCACGGTCGGCGGGCTCGTAGGAGCCGGTACCGGCCCCGACGTTCAACACCGTCCGCGCATCGCCGAGCGCGGCCCAGACCTGTGCGGCGATCCGCGGCTCGGTGCGCCGCGTCACGGTGTACGTGGCTCCGATGGTGTCGTACAACTGCGCGCTGGGCATGTCGTCGCCTCCCTGGCTGTGACCCGCCCCGCGCCGCGCACGGGGCTGGCGTCGCTGCCCTGGAGAGTAGGTCAGTTGTCGCCGGATGGTGAGCCGGTGGATCCGGACAGCGGGCGCTTCGGGTTCGATCGGGGCCGCGGAGGGGGTATGAAGGGGCGCAGGACATTCGCGTGCACCCGGAAGGACCGTTTCGATGAGCCTGGAACGACCGATCGCCCCGGACCCGTACGAGCTGCTGCCGACGGTGCCGTCGTTTCACCTGACCAGTGACGACGTGCACAACGGCGAGCCGATGGATGCCCGGTACGCGCACGGCAGCACCGGCGGCGAGAACGTCTCCCCGCACCTGGCCTGGTCGGGCTTCCCGGACGAGACCAAGAGCTTCGTGGTCACCTGCTTCGACCCGGACGCGCCCACCGGCAGCGGCTTCTGGCACTGGGTGCTGGTGGACGTGCCCAGCTCGGTCACGGAGCTGCCCACGGGCGTCAAGGAGAGCGACCTCGGGGCCGCCTTCAGCGTCCGCAACGACTACGGCGACACCGGCTACGGCGGTGCCGCCCCGCCGCCCGGGGACCGGCCGCACCGGTACGTCTTCGCGGTGCACGCCGTGGACGTGGAACGGCTCGACGTGGGCAAGGGGGCCAGCCCGGCGTACGTCGGCTTCAACCTGGCCTTCCACACCCTGGCCCGGGCGGTGATCCGCCCGACGTACCAGGTCAAGGAGTGAGGCGACGGGGCCTCCGCGGACGCGGAGGCCCCGTTCCGGTCAGCCCGGGACGCGGGCGACCGCGAAGACGGACTGGCCGAACGGCGGCCGGACCCGCTGCTCGGCGGCCTTGGTGGCCGGGAGGACCAGGGTGTCGTAGACCTTCACCATCGGGCCCTCCTTCGGCATCAGCCGGAAGACCTTGGTGGCCATGAAGTAGCCGATCAGGCCGAGCGCGTTGGCGTAGTGGATCTTCTCCACGGTGAGGCCGGCCTCGGTCATGGCCGTGGCCAGGGTCTTCTTCGTGTAGCGCCGGACGTGGCCGGTGGCGACGTCCGCCGGGCTCATCGCGAACTGGAACGCGGGCACGATGATGATCACGGCCCCGCCGGGGCGGACCAGGTCGCGCATGCTCTGCAGCGCGCTCACGTGGTCCTCGATGTGCTCCAGCACGTTGTACGACACGGCCGCGCTGTAGTCGCCGCGCTCGGAGTGCGGCAGCAGCATCTGCCGGACCTCGATGCCCGGGTGCTCGGACAGCCGCTCCTTGAGCCGGACCAGGCGGTCTGGGTCCGCCTCGGTGGCGGTGATCCGGGGCAGGCGCTCGGACCACTCCAGGGCGTAGTCGCCCAGGCCGCTGCCGATCTCGATGGGGTTGTCACCGAGGTAGGGCAGGGCGAGCTCGACGAACCACCGGCGGTGGTTGACCGCCGTGGCGAGGCCCTCGAGCACCTCCGACTGGACGCGCTGATCCCCAGTGATATCTGCCATGCGTCGATTCCTCACGATATGACTGACCCGCGCCTGGACCGACAGAGTCAACCATCCGGAGGACGGCGGGAGAATCGGGGCACCGGGGGTGGCCGAAATGCGGTCGGGGGTGGGCACGTGATCGGCGGTCGGCGAACCCGGCACATAGTACGCCAGTACCCAGAAACATGTCACGGCCCTGCCATACCCTGACTACGCTCTGAATTGCCATGACTACTCCTGAATCGGACGCCGCTCCGGGTGGTGCCGCCGAGGACGGGCCCGACGAGGGCGGACGACCGGGGCAGGACAGGCGGGTCGACGCGGTCGCCGTGCTCAGTTTCGTGCTGCTCGCCTTCTGGGTGACGGCCCGGATCTGGCTGGACCCCGCCAACGGCGTCCGGGACAACCGCACCGACCAGGCGCAGTTCGAGTGGATGATGGCGCACGGCGCGCGGGTGGTGACCGATTTCGCCTATCCGTTCACCTCGGACCGGATGAACGTGCCGGACGGCGTCAATCTGATGGCAAATACGTCCGTATTATCCATTTCATTGCCAATGACGCCCGTCACCGTCCTGTTCGGGCCCCGCTGGTCATTCCTGCTCTTTCTCACCCTCGGAATGGCCGCCACCGGCGTGGCCTGGTATTTCGTCCTCTCCCGTGTGTTGATCGGGGCCCGCGGGCCGGCCTGGCTGGGCGCCGGCTTCTGCGCGTTCGCGCCAGCCATGGTCTCGCACGCCAACGCCCATCCCAACATCGTCAGCCAGTTCGTGGTGCCGCTGCTCGTCTGGCGGACGCTGCGCCTGACCGAGCCGGGCCGCTGGCTGCGCAACGGCGTGCTGCTCGGGCTGCTCATCGTCTGGCAGGCCTTCCTCAACCTGGAGATCCTGCTGATGACCGCGATCGGCCTGGGCGTGGTGGTGCTGGCGCTCGCCCTCGGCCGGCCCGAACTGCGTACGGCGGCCCGGCCCTTCGCCGCCGGGCTCGGGGTGGCCGCCGTGCTCTCCGGAGTGCTGCTGGCGTACCCGCTCTCCGTGCAGTTCTTCGGACCCGGGGCCTACCAGGGGCTCTCCACGCTGATCCGCGGCTACCGCACCGACCTCGCCTCCTACGTCGCCTGGTCCCGGGAGTCCCTGGCCGGTGACGCGCGCGGCAGCGTCTGGCTGGCCAAGAACGCCACCGAGGAGAACTCCTTCTTCGGCTGGCCGCTCGCCGTGCTGGTGGTCGCGCTGGTCTGGTGGCTGCGCCGCAACGCCGTGGTGCTCGGCCTGGCCGCCGTCGGCGCGGTGTTCGTGCTGTTCTCGCTCGGCCGCGAGATCCGCTTCGACGGGCGGGACACCGGCATCCCCGGCCCCTGGGCCGCGCTGGAGCACCTGCCCATCCTGCACTCGGTGGTGCCGACCCGGTGGTCCCTGGCGCTCACCCCGATCGTCGGGATCCTGCTCGCACTGGGCGCCGAACGCGTCCGGCGGCTGGCCCGGCGGCACCCGGCCGCCCGCGGCCGGATCCGGTTCGTCACCGCCACCGTGCTCACCATGGCGCTGCTGCCGCTCCTGCCCACCCCGCTGCCCGCGGTGCGCCTCGACCCGACCCCGGCCTTCGTCACCTCCGGCGCCTGGCGTCCGTACGTGGCCGGCGGGCACACCATCGTCACGCTCCCGCTGCCCGACACCACGTACGCCGTCCCGCTGCGCTGGTCCGCCGAGACGCGGCTGGACATGCCGCTGGCCCGCGGCTACTTCCTCTATCCGGACACCCGGCCCGGCGCCGGCCGGGTCGCCCTCTTCACCGCCCCGCCCCGCCCCACCAGCACCTTCTTCACCACCATCCGGCAGACGGACGCCGTGCCGCCGATCACCCCCCAGGACCGGGTGGCTGCCGTCGACGACCTGCGCTACTGGCGGGCGGGCGCGGTGATCCTCGATCCCCGGCTGCGACAGGCCGGATCACTGCACCGGGGGATGACCGAGCTGACCGGGATCACCCCGACCTTCACCGGCGGGGTCTGGCTCTGGGACGTGCGCCCCCTGGTGGACTGAACGAACCAGCCGGGTCAGGCCTGGCGGACGCAGCAGCCCTGGCAGATCTTCGGCCGGGGCAGGGTGAAGGCCAGGCAGCAGGTGCGCCGCTGCACGGTCGGCTCGCCGGCCGGGCCCGGCGCCAGTTCGACCAGGTCGCTCAGGTCGAGCGCGTCGAGCAGCGTGCCGATGGTCGTGGTCGAGGAGCCGGGCAGCGCGTCCGAGGCCCGCAGGATGCCGTGCGCGATGCCGGAGGCGACCGAGCCGAGCAGCGTACGGGTGCCGATCCGCACCTCGCCCTGGATAGCCGCGATCAGCGGGGCGAAGTGGGCGTCGAGCAGGGAGCCGCGCAGCGCGTCGAGCAGCGCCGCCTCGTCGGCGACGACCCGGACCCCCGGTACGCCGGCCAGCGCCAGCGGGTCCCCGGGCAGCACCGCGACCGGGGTCGAGCTGCGCAGGCCGAGCGTGAGCAGCTGGTGGTGGTCCTCGAAGTGGACCAGCACGTCGGCCGGGTCGAGCAGCGGCACCCGCCGGGCCGAGGCCCAGCCGAGCACCGCCGGCAACGCCGTCCAGTAGCTGTAGGACTTCCAGGCCAGCGCGGCGCAGGCGTGCGGGGTGCCGCCCCAGCGCCGGCCCGCTGCCCGCAGGAACTCGGGGAGCAGGGTGCCGTCGACCAGTCGGGTGGCCGGGGTCCAGTGGGGCGCGCCATCGGTGACCAGCAGGCCGCGCGCGAGCCCGGGCAGCTCGTCGGTGCCGAACATGGCCCGCAGGGTGCCGGTGATCGGGGCGAACGGGGTGGCGACGTCCCGCCCCGGCATCACCGCAGTCACCTGGCCGTCCCCTGTCTGGTCGCCCCACCGGCCGCCGCCTGTCGTCGGCCCGGACTAAGGCTAGCCTAACCACAGCTTCCCTTCGAGGGGAAGTGGTCCCGCGGGCTCCGGGGGGAGGTCCCGGTCACTCCGTCGCCCGTCGCGTACTACCCGGCGACGTGGGCGGAAAACGCCACCCAGCGGGGCGGCGGGCCGCGCGAGCATCGACGGATGCCGTTGAATTGTCAAGGCGAGTGTCGAATACGAGGCAGTTTCCGTACACGTTCGGCCACCGAACGTGAAAATGGTCTTCCCGCGTACGAGGAAGCCGATGACGACCTCACCCATCGAGCGTGCCGCCGACTCGTTCGCGGCCGAACTCGCCCGGCACCGCACCGGCCGAGGGCTGTCCAAGAAGCAGTTGGCGACGCTGATGGGCTTCGACCCGTCGTACGTCAGCCACGTCGAGGGGCGCCGGCACCGGCCCACCGAGGACTTCGCCCGCCGCGCCGAGGCCGTGCTGGAGGCCAGCGGCGCGATCTGGCAGCGCTTCCGGGAGTACGACGAGCTGCGGCACGGTCGCTCCGGCGGGCCGCACCGGGACCCACCCGTGCCCGGCCAGTGGCTGCCGCCCGGCACCGGGCTGGTGGTCGAGCGCGAGACGGCCACCCTCACCCACATCGACGACGGCTACCACTGCGCGATCCGGCGCGAGCTGTACAACGCCGGCACCGAGCCGGTCACCCGCTACCTGGTCCGGGTCGCCGTCGACCGCTACCCCAACGACCCCGGCCGCTCCAACCGGCACCACCGCGAGCACCCGCTCACCTTCGCCGAGCTGCAACTGGCGGCCTACCGGGACGACGGGGGCGCGCGGGAGCCGATGCACTGGCGGGCCAAGCACGACCGGGACGCGTTCAAGGAGATCTGGCTGCTCTTCGAGAACGACGAGGGGCGCTTCCCGCTCTACCCCGGCGACCGGGCCACCATCGAGTACGCCTACCGCGTCGGGCGGGACAAGTGGGGCCCCTGGTTCCAGCGCGCCGTACGCCTGCCCACCCGGCATCTCGCCGTCCGGCTCGACCTCCCCGCCGACCTGGACCCCAAGGTGTGGGGCGCGGAAACCTCCCTCTCCGCCGAGGAGGGGCCGCTGCGTACCCCGATCCAGCGCCGCGACGACGGCGGCCGGGCGATCTTCGACTGGGCGACCGACGACCCGCCGCTGAACGCCCGCTACCGGATGCAGTGGCGCTTCCGCAGCCAGCCCCCCGACGTCGAACCCGAGGAGTCCGCCCCCGGCGCCCGGGTACGGGCCAGCGACCGGATGCGCGCGGTCGGCATCCTGCAGCGCGGCGACGACCTGCTCCGGCAGCCCGCCCGCCAGTTCGACCTGCCGCGCGAGGAAAAACTCGCCCGGGACGTGATCGAGCGCCTCGCTGGCCTGCTGGTCCGCCTCGACGAGCTGCACCCGTTCAGCAAGGGCGTCGGCATCGCCGCGCCGCAACTCGGGCTCGGCTGGGCCGCCGCCCTGGTCCGCCCCGCCGACCGGGTGGCCGAACCGGTCGTCCTGCTCAACCCCCGGGTGGTCGACAGCGCCTCCGACACCGACGAGCAGTACGAGGGCTGCCTCTCCTTCTTCGACCACCGCGGGCTGGTGCCCCGGCCGCTACGGATCGACGTCGAACACGCCCTGTGGGACGGCAGCCGGGTCATCACGTCCTTCGAGTACGCGATGGCGCGGCTGGTCGCCCACGAGATCGACCACCTGGCGGGCCGCCTCTACGTCGACCGGATGGCCCCCGGCGTGCCGCTGGTGCCGGTCGAGGAGTACCGGGAGACCGGCAACCCCTGGCGCTACTGATGCCGGAGCTCCGGTACGCGGGCCGGTTGCCGGCCCGACCCGCGCACCGGTGAACGGGGGGCCGGGTCGCGTGCCCCAGGGGGCAGGGGCACGCGACCCGGCTCGGGGGGAGCAAGGTCTACAGGTTGCCGAAGGTGTCGTAGCGGATGTTGTCCGGCGGCACGTCGTCGGCGGCCAGCGCGCGCAGGGTCGCCCGGACCATGGCCGCCGAGCCGGAGACGTAGCAGTCGTGCGTGGTCCACGGGCCGTACCGGGTGACCACCTCGGAGATGTCGCCGAGTTCGCCGTCGAAGTCCGGGTCCTCGCTGCACGCCGGGGTCACCGACAGCCACGGGTGCGCGGCCATCAGCTTCTCCAGGTCGGGCAGCCCGTACAGCTCCGCAGGCCGGCGAGCACCGTAGAAGACGTGCACCCAGCGGGTCCGGTTGACCCGGGTCAACTCCTCCACCAGCGCCTTGATCGGGGCCAGCCCGACGCCGCCCGCCACGCAGAGGATGTCGCGGATGGAGGCGCGGTCCAGGGTCATCGAGCCCATCGGCGCGGCCACCCGCAGCAGGTCGCCCGGTCTGGTCCGGCGGACCAACGCCCCGGAGACCCAGCCCGCCGCCCCGGCCGGCGTCCGCACGTGGAACTCCAGCACGTTCTCCTCGTTCGGGGCGTTCGCCACCGAGTACGTCCGCCACACCCGCGGGTGGTGCCGGGGCGCCTCGACGCTCACGTACTGGCCCGCCTGCCAGGTCATCGGGTGCTGGAGGGCGCGCACGGTCAGCACGGCGGTGTCCGGGCCGTGCCGCTCGTGGGTGAGCACCTCGGCGTGCCAGAACGGCGGGTTGTCGTCGGCCGCCGCGCCGGCCAGCATCCGCGCGCTGATGCTGGCGTACGCCTCCCGCCACGCCTGGTCGTACTCCAGGTTCCAGCCGTCCCCGGCGGTGCTGCGCAGCGCGTCCAGCAGGGCGACGCCCATGGTCTCGTAGTGGCTCGCGTCGACGTGGAACTTCCGGTGGTCCCGGCCCAGCGCGCGCAGGTACTCGTCGAAGCTCTCCGGGTCGTCCACCGTCTGGGTCGCGGTGACGATCGCCTCCAGGATCCGGTCGCCCTGCCCGGTCATCTGCACCGGGAAGAGGCCGCGCAGCGCCGGGTCGAGGAGGAACAGCCGAGCGTAGAAGTGACCGCTGAGCCGCTCCCGGTCCTCCTCGACCAGGGTCCAGCTCTCCTTCAGCAGCCGTGCGAAGTTCTCCACGAGGGCGCGCTCCTTCTCCTGGCCGGCGGATCGGCCCCCATAGAATCTCCACGGAGCGTGCGCACCGGTCGCACACAATGTGCGATCGGCTCACCTGACCGCCGGGACGTGCCGACCGGCCCCGGAGTGCGGCACAGTGGTCCGGTGACGGTTGACGAGCTGACCCGCCCGGTCTCCCGCCGGACCCTGGGCACCGAGACGCTGCTCGTGCTCGGTCTCTCCCTCGGCCAGTCGGCCGTGTACGCCCTGGTCTCGCTGGTCGCCAAGCTGACCGCCGCCGGCGGGCTGTCGAAGCAGACCGCCTCGCTGAACAACTCCGTGTCGGCCCGGCCCTACCTCGACCTGACGTACCAACTGCTCGGGATTCTCTTCGCGCTGCTGCCGGTGCTGCTCGCCGTACACCTGCTGGCGCGCGACCCCGGCGACCCGGCGCGGGCGCTCGGCGCCGACCTCACCCGGCCCGGGTCGGACCTGGCCCGGGGCGCGGGCCTGGCGGCGCTGATCGGCCTGCCCGGGCTGGCCCTGTTCTGGGCCGCGGCCCAGCTCGGCATCAACGCCACCCTGGTCCCGGCCGCCCTGCCGCACCTCTGGTGGGCGGTGCCGGTGCTGATCCTGGCCGCCGTGCAGAACGCCGTGCTGGAGGAGGTGATCGTCGTCGGTTACCTGTTCACCCGGCTGCGGCAACTCCAGTGGCGGCTCGGCGCGGTGCTCGCGGCGAGCGCCGTGCTGCGCGGCTCCTACCACCTCTACCAGGGGTTCGGCGCGTTCCTCGGCAACGCCGTGATGGGCGTGATCTTCGGGCTCTTCTACCTGCGCACCCGGCGGGTGGGGCCGCTCATCGTCGCGCACACCCTGCTCGACGTGGTCGCCTTCGTCGGTTACGCCCTCCTCCCGAAGTCCTGGTTCGGCTGGCTCTGACCCGGTGAGGGGGTCGCGGACCGCGCCACCTTGCCGAGCTGGATTGGATCAACGGCGGGTCGGGCGGTAGAGGCTGATCGCGCGGGCGGCCAGGCGCTGGGCCGAGGCCGTGTCGCCGGCCGCCGCGGCCAGCGCCGCCGCCCCGGGAAGCAGCCGTGCGGCCAGCCGCAGGCCCAGCCAGCCGGTGGCCTGAGCGGCCAGTGGAGTGGCCAGTCGCCAAGCCGCCTCGGCCGCCCGCGACCAGGGTTCCTCCGCCGGAGCCCCGGCCGAACGGGCCGCGTCCAGCGCGGCGCGGGCCGTGCCGGCGCCCGCCGCGAGCGCGCCGCCCGTACCGGCCAGGCGGACGAACCGCCGGGTCACCAGCCGGGCCAGCCCGTCGGCGTCCGCGTCCGGGTAGGCATCGCGGGTCCGCTGCACCCAGTCGGCGGCGCGCGGCCCGAGGGCGTCCACCGCGGCGAGGGCCAGCAGCTCCGGCGCGAAGCCCGGATGATCGAGTACGCGCGCGCCGACCGCCCGCCAGCCCGGCCCGGCATCGCGCGCTTCCGCCTGCGGGATGACCTGGGCGGGCACGACCGGAATGACCTGCCCGGGGGCGGTCGGTTGAGCGGCGGAGCGCGTCGCGACCTCTGCGGCAGCCGGTTCTGCCGGGGTCTGTTCGGCAGTGGGTTCCGGTGGGATCGGTGCGGCGGATGCCCGGCGAGCCGGTGCCCGCTTCGTCGGTGCGGCCTTCTTCGCCGGGGCCCTGGTGCTCTTCCGCGCCCGCCCGGTCGGCGTCGACGCGACGGCTGCCGCCGACGGGGGTTGCGGTGCGGCCCACCCGGGCGCCTCGTTCTCCGCGGGCGCCGTGAACTCGGGTGCCGTGATCTCGGGCGGGTTGATTTCGGATGCTGCCGGAGTCGGAGGTGTCGTGATCTCGGCCGCCGCCGGAGCCTCGGGCGCGGTCGTGGACTTCCGCGCTGCCGAGGTGGCCTTCCTTGCCGGGGCGGCCTTCTTCGCGGCCGGCGCACGGCGCGGCCGCTTCGGGGTCTCCTCGACGACCGCCTCCTCGATCACCGGATCCACGGCAGCGGCGGGGGTCGGTGGCGGCGCGCCGGCCGGCGTACCCGGATCGGCGCTGGCCGTGACCTCGGCGGACGGGCGCGGGCGTGGGGCCGTCGGCACGTCGGCGGCGGGGGCCGTGGCCTGCGCGGGGTCGGGTGGCTGGAAGAGAACGGTCGGCGCGGCCTTGGCCCGCCGGGGTTGCGGCGGTGTGTCGCCCGCCACTTCGGCGCGAGCGGGCTCGGGCTCCGGCGCGGGCGGCGGGGTGAAGGTCGGCTTGGTGGAGCGGCTCCGCCGGGTCTGGACGGCGGGCTCGCGACGGGGCGGATCGCTCGGCGGCTGCTCCTGCATATCGATGGAGCGTAGACCCGAGCGTGACGTGGCACACGATGAAAACGCAGGGGGTGGGCCCTTCCCGGTAGTCGCTTTGCTCCGGGTGGGTGCGGACCTGTATCCTCGGGCGCGGTGGTCTCCGGGCCACCAGGGAGACTTCGCCTAGTCTGGTCTATGGCGCCGCACTGCTAATGCGGTTGGGGTCTTAAAGCCCCTCCCGGGTTCGAATCCCGGAGTCTCCGCGCAAAAGCCGGTGTGTAGACTGGCCGAGCAGCAGGCGCCCGTAGCTCAATGGATAGAGCATCTGACTACGGATCAGAAGGTTAGGGGTTCGAGTCCCTTCGGGCGCACAGGGTTTGACCTGCGGAAACGCCCCTCCGGCGATCGAGAACGATCGACCTGGGGGGCGTTTTGGTGCCCCTCAGGGGGCACGCGAGTCGCCGGATCCTGCCTAATCGTTGCGGAGTGTAATCAGGGGCGTCCTCTGGTGTGATGGTTGGCCGCAATCCCTCGTCCAGGTCCGAGGCCCAATTGCTACGGCACGCGAACCGCCCCGCGCAACGAACCAGAGGTGTGGGCGAAGGGCTGACCCGGTGCGTCGCGGTCGGGCACTCATGCTCGTCCTCACTCCGCCCCCTCTTCTATGCGGGCACGGCAGGGCCCCTACTCGCGGAGTTGACCGATTCCGGGCGAGTCGTGCGGCCAGGAAAGTCCACGAAGCTCTATGCCTAGAGCGTTGGCCAGGGACAACATCGTGAAATAGCCGGGCTCGACCACCCTCCCCGACTCGATCTTTCTCAGGGTTGAGACAGCGACCCGGGCGCGTCCTGCGAGCTGCTCCTGGGTCAGCCCTCGCTCTGTTCGCAGCGTTCGCAGCCGGGTGGCGAGTATCTCGGCTTGATCCCGGAATCGGCTGTCTTCGCGTCGAGCGCGCCCTGCTGGCACGTGTCAGATGGTAGTGGTAAATTTTGACCGGTCCAACTTTATCGCTACAGATGATCGAGCCGCTTGGGTAAGTTGAGGTTGGTGGAAGGGGGCGGGTCCGTGACGGCGTCAGGTGAGCACATCAAGGCGCTCGTGCGCAATCACGCCGCCGGTGATGATGCCGCCTTCTACGCTGTCGCCCTTCAGGTCGCGGCGAAGGCTGCCCGCCAGGGCCACGGAACGTTGGCCAACGAGCTCAAGCGGGTAATCGAAGGTGCTCGGAGCCAGCCAGTCGCAAGCAAGGTCACAGCTATTGCCCGCCCGCGCGGGGACCTAGCCGATCTGGTTACAGCGGCATTCCCGAACGTGTCTCTCCGCGACTTGGTCGGTCCGCCGCAGTTGAAGGACGCGATCGCTCGTGTGCTTCATGAACAACGGCAACGGCAGGCTCTCTCGGAGCACGGGTTCGCGCCGGCCCATCGACTCCTACTGGAGGGGCCCCCGGGCACGGGCAAGACGATGACCGCAGCGGTGATCGCTCACGAGCTGGCTCTGCCATTGTTGACG
Organism: Micromonospora sp. MH33; assembly: GCF_003013775.1. Lineage (NCBI taxonomy): Bacteria > Bacillati > Actinomycetota > Actinomycetes > Micromonosporales > Micromonosporaceae > Micromonospora > Micromonospora sp. MH33. The sequence continues at coordinate 11,339 of NZ_MUYZ01000031.1, read as the reverse complement.
ATCCGCCTGGATAGCCTGCTCAGCAAGTACCTTGGCGAGACGGCGAGCAAGCTACGTGCAGTATTTGACGCTGCGGCGTCCCAGCGGGCGGTCTACCTGTTCGATGAGTTTGACGCCCTTGGCGGCCATCGGAGCGGCAATGACGTCGGAGAAGCCCGCCGAATTCTGAACTCGTTTCTGATCTTCCTTGAGCAGGCCAACGCCGAAAGCATTGTCGTGGCTGCCACGAACCATCGGTCGATCCTTGACCATGCGCTGTTCCGTCGCTTCGACGTTGCGATCCGATACGAGCTGCCGGACGGCGCGCAGGCATCGGAGGTCATGAAGACCCGGCTTGGGCCGATGGGGCGGGGCATTCGATGGGCGGCAGCCCAAGCCCAGGCGTCCGGGCTGAGTCATGCCGAGTTGGTCAAGGCCGCCGAAACTGCCGCGAAGCAGGCCATCCTGCGCGGCGAAAAGCAGGTCACGGTCGCTGACCTAATCGAGGCATTGCGGGAACGTCGAGCGGCGGGCAGTGAGTAGCCCGGCCCGGCCGTTGGCGCATCTGACCGTCACCGGTCGCGCTGAGGACCGTAGATTCAACCGCAGTGGCGGGGGCAACCCGCGAATCCGTGATGTGGAACGCCGAGCCCATGGGACCAAGTTACGCGGAGACCTCGAACGCTCCCTGCATCAAGCAGACGTTGAACGCGCTGCGGTAGCCGACGACCTCACGCTGGAGGAGCTCAAGGCGCTCGGCATCATCCTGGTGCTCGATGCAGCGGATCCGGCTTACCCACTGAAGCTGGACTCGCTCGAGCGTATGTCGACCCATCGCATGAAGCGTCCGCAGTGGCTGCTGTTGGCGGTCAACCCGGCCACCGGCGATCGGCCCGAAAGCGCCGTGGTCTGGGTCAGTGATGCGTACCGCGGAGCCTTCCTGAAGATCTTCGAGGATTTTCTTGAACGGAACACGCCCACCGGGGAGCCGCAGAAGCGTGCGCTTGTCGCGAACATCTCCTCGATCCGGCGGGCTGTGCTCCGTGACCTATGGCAGTCCGCCGACGACCCGCCGGCGGGGCTGGCCTGGTGGGAGATCTGGCTGACCCGGACTGACACCGCGGTGGAACTCCTTCGCGCGTTCGCAGGTGCTAACCGCTTCCGGATGTCTCAGCGGCGCATGGATCTCGTTGACCGCACAGTGGTCTGGCTGCAGGCCCGCTGGGACGACCTGCACGCGTTGCCGTTCACCGCTGTCCCCGTGGCTGAAATCCGGCGCCCTGAATTCGTCGACACGGTCGAGGACTACTCCCGGGACGACCAAGATGAGCTGACTACCGACCTGGTTGAACGCACCAAATTTGCCCCGGCCGGGGTGCCCGTCGTGTGTCACCTCGACAGCGGTGTGCGCCGCTCTCACGTGCTGCTGTCAGAGTCGATCCACCCCAGCGATGTGCATTCGGTGGTCGGCGACAGCGGCGAGGACCGGCGGGACCATGGCACCTTGATGGCTGGGCTCGCTCTCTACGGTCCCCTCGACCATCTGCTGTGGGGGAGCGGGCTGGTTACGCTGACGCATCGGCTTGAGTCGGTCAAGATGTTGCCCGACGAGCCGGCCACGAACGATCCGGCGGCTTATGGATTGATCACCGCGCAGGCGGCAGCGGCTGCGGAGGCGTCAGCGCCGGGCCGGCAGCGTGTCTTCTGTATGCCGATCACTGCACCACCTGAGGCGCGAGCCGGCGAGCCTTCGCTGTGGTCGGCGGCGATCGACGCGCTGAGCGTCGGCACCGACATCGGCCAGTCCGACACGGGGATCGCGCTCCTCGGTCAGCCCGATTTCAACGCCGCCCGCTTGTTCCTGATCTCGGCTGGCAACGTGCGTGAACGGCCGCGAGGGGTCGACCACCAAGAACTGTGCGACATCTCGGAGATCGAGGACCCCGCGCACGCCTGGAACGCGCTCACCGTGGGCGCATACACCGACCTGACCGCGCCTCCGACGGACCCGACCTTCGACAACTGGACAGCGCTGGCCGGCGAAGGCGAGCTCTCCCCGCATAGCCGCACGTCGGTGTCCTTCGCCAGTCGGGCCTGGCCGATCAAGCCGGACATCTGTATGGAAGGCGGCAACGTCCTCAGTGACGGCGTCGACTTCTACGACGGGCATCCGCTTGTCAGCGTCCGTACCACCTCAGCTCGGGACGACCTCGCCCTCGCCTCGGCCAACGCCACGAGTGCCGCTACGGCGCAGGCGGCCCGACTCGCGACGAAGGCCATGGTGGCATATCCGTCCTACTGGCCAGAGAGCATCCGAGGGCTGCTGGTCCATGCGGCCGAGTGGACGCCGGCCATGAAAGCCGACGTGCACGGCGCAACAACGAAGGCTGCCCGACAGACGATGCTGCGCCGCTACGGTTGGGGCGTACCGACCGAGACCTCGGTCCTCGCCTCCAATCCCAACGCTGTCACCCTCGTGACCCAGGACGAGTTCGTTCCGTTCGACGGCCGAGAGCACGCCGCCCGACGCTTTAGGCTGCACCGGCTGCCGTGGCCGGCTGAGACGCTTCGCGAACTCGCCGAGGCAACCGTCCAACTCCGCGTCACCTTGTCCTACTTTATCGAACCGACTGCATCCCGACGGGGCTGGCGTCGGCGCTACGCCTACGCCTCACACGGCTTAAGGTTCGAGCTGAATGCACCCCTTGAACCCGCCGACGCCTTCGTTGCGCGCATCAATCGGGAAGCGCAGGACGAGGAAGCAGGCGCCCGTCCACCCAGCGGATCCGAACGCTGGCTCGTCGGGGGCAACCAGCGCAATCTTGGCTCACTCCATCAAGACATCTGGGAAGGAGATGGCGCGGCGCTCGCCGACTGCAGCCTCATCGCCGTCCATCCAGTGGGAGGCTGGTGGAAAAACAACAAGCGTGCCGACCGAGCAAACCTCCCCCTGCGCTACAGCCTCATCGTCTCGCTTCGTACAGCCGCGCAGGACATCGACTTGTATACACCAATCGCTGTGCAGCTTACCGTCCCAATTGAAACCGAAATCAGCGAGGCGTAGCCAATCCTCAGCGGGCATCATCACCTTCAAGCAGCACGCGCCTGGGGACCCGAAGTCGTGCTGCTGCCGCCCAGCGTGGCGCTCTGCCCGACGCCCTGTACCGATCGCAGCGGTATGACTCAGCCGCCCTCGTCGGTTGCCGCGTTGCCGAGCGGAGCACCTCTGTGCCAAGCCATCCTCGACACATTCGCCGACTCGCAGACCGTCCATTCCGGGGACGCGTAGACGATTGCTACGGCTGCCGAGGCGGCAGGCGGGAAGCTTCAACTTGAGCGGCGACAAGGCGAAGCCGTCGGACGAACTTACAAGTATCCGTCCGCACGCAGGTCGGACAGCATCTCCGCGTCGCCCAGACGAACATCGCTGCCCCTGGTAATCGGAGGCGTCAGGTTCGAGACGGGCGAATCAAGCCAGCCAGTGGGCAAGATGGTGTTGAGCGCTATGGATGCTGCAACCTGGCGCCGCTCTGGGCCCATCGACTCGGCTAACTGGGCTGCAACCTCCGGACCGGTGTTGCGGATCGTTAATGCGAGCGCGCAGCCATCCGGGTCAAGCGCCTGCAGGAGTAGCCGGGCGGACGCCTCTCGAATGTTCAGGGAGCACAGCGCCACTGCGATGAGGTGAGTGGTGAGTGGCGGGTCGGCGGCGATCAGGTTGAGATGGTGTGCCAGACAAACGTCGCAGCCGTCCCAGCGGGCTGCGAGAGCATCAAGCAGCGGCCGCATGTCCATCGGGCGCAGCGGCCCAGGCTCCGGGCTCTCAACTCCATAGTCAACCGCGTATAACGCCGACATCTCCAGGTTCACGCCAGCTGGCCGTGGATGCCGTGGGAGCTCATCGGAGTTGTCGCCGAGCGCCTGCCCACAGGAGCGAGGGATGACCGTGTCGTCGTAGAAGTCTGCGGGAAGGTGCGAACTGGTCATGCGGCGCATCCTTCCGCCTGGAAGGGCGCTCAGCAACGCCCCTGATCTGTCGCGTATCCGTGGCGCGGCGCAAGTTGACAGGTGTCAGCCACTTGTCTTGGTGGTCTCCGGTGGTGGCTGAACAAGAATGACGTGAGCGGCCCGACCATACTCGGAGGGATCATGAGGCTGAGTCGTGAGGATGCGTGGCGGTTGGCGAATGAGCCGGTGACCGCTTTGCCCCACCTAGAGGTGGAGTACGAGCACCGCCCGGCGGTGAACGTGTTCCTGGTGCGGCGCGGCCCGGCCGACGGCATGTGGGTGGCCGAGGAGGCCGACCGCCGCGGCGTCAACCCGTCCGTGGTGATTGAGGCCCTGGTGAGTCAGGCGCGGCGAGCAGCGCATAGCTAGCTCGCAGATCAAGATGCAGGCGACGGACCTGGACCGCAGTAACCGTGCCCCCCCGGGGGGCACCGTGAAGGACAAAGACGCGGTCTAGCGTCACGTTCCGTCGACAATGCTACATAGGGAATGCGGACAAACTGCCATAAGCGCAGGCCAGGGGTGCCCTCGCCTTCCGACTACGGATCAGAAGGTTAGGGGTTCGAGTCCCTTCGGGCGCACAGCAGGTCAAGGGCCGGTTTCCCAACACGGGAGACCGGCCCTTGATCGTGTTGACCCCCACGGCTGACCCCTACGCCTACGCGTCGAAGAGGAACCCGAGGCGGTCCACCGCGTCCTGCTGCACCCGCCGGGTCGCCTCCACGTAGCTCGACTTCGTGTCCCTGGACCCCGCCGCCGTCTCGGCTGGTCTCGGCATCTATCGGGTGAGGGGGAGGAATGGCGAGTCACACCTCATCGAAGCGAACAGCTCGGCCTTGCTCCGGGGCATGCTGCCGCTCCCTCAGGCAAGCTTCTCGTGAAGGAATCGCGCTCAGCGCTTCGTCTCGTACCTGGTCAGGATCACGCCGCCGGGAAACGTCCGCCTCTCCACCAGGTTCAGGTTCACCCAGCCGTCCAGCGCACTGAAGAACGGTTTGCCGCCGCCCACGAGGACCGGATGAGTGACGATCTCGTACTCGTCGATCAGCCCGGCCCGCATGACCGCCCCGCCGAGCGTTGCGCCACCGACCCTCATCACCCCGCCGTCCTCGGCCTTGAGCCGGGTGATCTCGGCGATCGCGTCGCCGGTGACCAGGCGCGTGTTCCAGTCGACCTTGTCGAGCGTTGAGGAGAACACCACCTTCGGCGTGTCCCGCCAGTTCCGCGCGAACTCGATCTGCGCCGGGGTGGCGCCTGGCTGCTGGTCGCCGGTCGGCCAGTAGGCGCTCATGGTCTCCCACAGTTGGCGTCCATACAGAAACAGGCTGATCTCCCGCTCCTGATCGAGCCACCACTGGAACAGCTCATCGCTCGGCACGCTCCAGCCGAGGTCGTCGCCGGGCGCGGAAATGTAGCCGTCCAGGGTCAGGTTCATGCCGTAGATCAGTTTCCGCATAACGCCATGCCTTCCGTCAGTCGGTCTCGGAAGACTAGACCAGTCGAGCGGAGGAAACTGATCGGTGCGCGACCTGTTCATACCGACCGGCTCCTGACCCTCGCTCAAGACTGCCAAGCCGCTCGTCCCGTACACCTTGGTTCGTGCCATTCGCCGCCATTAGAGCGGGTAAACCACTGTCACCCGCGGGCAATTGGTCGAGGCACTTACACGCGGCGAAGATGCCTTCATGATGGCATCGCTCGATTTCCCAAGCTGCCAGTCTCTGACCAGGGCGGCCGAACCAGGCAGGCCGAGGGCCGGCCTCCCGCTCGGGAGACCGGCCCTCGGGTTCGCAGGGTCAGAAGGTCCGGGTGGGGTCCCACTGCCGGTTGGCCTCCTCGGCCGCCCGGCGGCGCTCGGCGGCGGCGCGCTTGCCCGCGTCGACGCCGCGCATCGACGCGCCGACCGCGACGGCGCCGAGCCAGGCCAGGGTGCCCATCACCGCGACGGCCCGGAAGCCGCCGGTGATCCAGCAGGCGAGGATGACGGCGAGGCCGCCGGCTGCGATGCCCCAGCCCCACTGGGTGGGCAGGTGCCGCAGCGCCGAGGCGACCAGCACGGCCAGCGCCAGCGAGGCGATGGGGCTGGGCTCCTGCGGCAGGTCGGCGACCTGCGAGACGACGATCGCCACGGCGACCACGACCAGGCCGGCGACGGCCGTCCAGGTCCGGTTGATCCGGCGACCCAGCGCGAGCAGCGACACCACCGCGGCCACGGCGGTGTCGAAGACCGCGTAGCCGCCGCCCCAGCTGTCGCTGATCATGTAGGCGGTGAAGGCCATGCCCAGCAGGGCCGCCAGGGCGAAGGCGATGTCGAAGGCGATTCCGGCCCCGCGGGCCGACCCGTCCGAAGTGTCCATGCGACCCACGCTAGGTACTCGCCGGGTCGACCGAACCGGTCAAAAGTACGGTCCGGGGCGCGTTGAACCGTGCTTTGGGCCGATGTTGGCCGGCGGCCGCCTCTCCAGGATGTGGTCATGCCTATTGATGAGTCGTGTCCGTTGCCGCGGGTCGAGGTGCCGCGATGATCTGGATGAGTTGGCGGCAGTTCCGCACCCAGGCCCTCGTCGGTGTCGTCGCGCTGGCGCCGCTGGCGGCCTACCTCCTGTTCACCGGTCTGGACATCCGGCAGGCGTACGACCGCTACCAGTCCCGCTGCGCGGTAGCCGACCGGTGCCTGGACGCGATGAGCCAGTTCCAGGACGACTACCGCACCCGGCTGCTCTTCCTCGCCCTGCTGCTGGCGATCATCCCGGCGGTGCTGGGCGTGTTCTGGGGTGCGCCGCTGATCGCCCGGGAGCTGGAGTCGGGCACCCAGCGGCTGGTCTGGAACCAGAGCGTCACCCGGCGCCGCTGGCTGGCGGTCAAGCTGCTCTTCGTCGGCTTGGCCAGCATGGCGGTCGCGGCCCTGGCCAGCCTGCTGCTCACCTGGGCGGCGAGCCCCTACGACAAGGTGTCCGGGGAGCGGTTCGCGGCGCTGGCGTTCGGCGCCCGCAACCTGACGCCGATCGCGTACGCGGCGCTGGCCTTCGTGCTGGGCACGGTCATCGGGTTGCTGCTGCGCAAGACGGTGCCGGCGATGGCGTTGACCATCCTGGCGTTCACGCTGTTCCAGTTCCTGATGCCGAACATGGTCCGGCCGCACCTGATGGCGCCGGTCACCGTGACGAAGGCGATGACCGCCGACGCGCTCCGCGAGCTGCGCGGGGTGGGCACCGACGCCACGGTGAAGGGCCTGAGCATCCCGAACGCCTGGGTCACCGGCACCAGCAAGCTGCTCACCGCCAGCGGGCAGCCGGTGGATGCCCGGACCATCGACACCTGTCTGACCAAGCCGCCGCAGAGCGCCGGGGGCGGCGCCGGCGACACCGCGGGCTGCCTCGGCGACCTGAACCTGCACGTCAAGGTCGACTACCAGCCCAACAGCCGCTACTGGTCGTTCCAGTGGATCGAGTCGGCGGTCTACCTCGCGCTCGCGGGGCTGCTGGCCGGCTTCGGGCTGTGGCGGATCCAGCGGCACGTCAGCTGACCGCACGCATCCGACGGCGGCGCCGGGGAACCCGTTTCCCCGGCGCCGCCGCGCGTGCTTTTCCGCCGTCGGGGGCGGGCGGAGGGAAACCAGTCAAAAGTACGGTAGCCAAGAGCGCCGACCCTACTTTGGACCGATGCTGCGGCAGACCGCGATCCGCAGGATTGACGCTATGCCACAGGAGAATTCCTATCCCGCACTCCAGGCCGAGGGTCTGACGAAGCAATACGGCAAGCGGCTGGCGCTGGCCGACTGCAACCTCAACGTCCCCCGCGGACGGGTGGTCGGCCTGGTCGGGCCGAACGGCGCCGGCAAGTCCACGCTGCTGAACCTCGCCTGCGGCCTGATCACGCCGACGGCGGGGACCCTGCGGGTGCTCGGTTCGCCCCCGGCGGCGAACGCGGCGCACCTGGCCAAGGTCGGGTTCGTCGCGCAGGACACCCCGGTCTACGGCACGTTCACCGTGGCTGACCACCTGCGGATGGGCGCCAAGCTGAACCCGTCCTGGGACCAGTCCCTGGCCGACCGGCGGATCGCGCAGGTCGGGCTCAACCTCAAGCAGAAGGCGGGCCGGCTCTCCGGCGGCCAGCGCGCCCAGCTGGCGCTGACCATCGCCGCCGCGAAGCGCCCGGAGCTGCTGATCTTCGACGAGCCGGCCGCCGCGCTCGACCCGCTGGCCCGGGACGGGTTCATGCAGAACCTGATGGAGTTCGTCGCCGAGCTGGGCGCCAGCGCGATCCTCTCCTCGCACCTGCTCAGCGACGTGGAGCGGGTCTGCGACTACCTCATCGTGCTCTGCGCCTCCCGGGTGCAGGTCGCCGGCGAGGTGAAGGACCTGCTGGCCCAGCACTACCGGCTGGTCGCCCCGCGCGGCGAGCTGGACCGGCTGCCGGCTGAGGTCGAGGTGATCCGCATGCAGCACACCGACCAGTACAGCCGCGCGGTGGTACGGGTGGCCGGCGCGCTGCCGCGTACGCCGTGGAGCGTCGAGCCGGTGTCGCTGGAGGAGATGGTCCTCAGCTACATGACCCGGGCGGCGGGCGTCTCCGCCGGCCTGACGGACGCCATGGCGGGGGAGGCCGTACGGTGATCTGGACGACCTGGCGGCAGTTCCGCGGGCAGGCCCTGGTCGGCGTCATCGGCCTGGCCCTGATCGCCGCGTACTTCCTCTATCTCGGGTTCGACATCCGGGAGTCCTACGACAACTACCGGGCGCAGTGCGCCAGCCTGGCCGACTGCGGCCCGCAGCTGAGCCAGTTCAGCGCCGACTACGAGAACACCCTGCTCTACCTGGCCGCGCTGCTCGGACTCATCCCGGGCCTGGTCGGCATGTTCTGGGGCGCGCCCCTGGTGGCCCGGGAGCTGGAGGCCGGCACCCAGCGGCTGGTGTGGAGCCAGAGCGTGACCCGCCGGCACTGGCTGGCGGTCAAGCTGGCCCTGGTGGGGCTGGCCAGCATGGTGGTGGCGGGCGCGGCCAGCCTGCTGCTGACCTGGGCGGCCAGCCCGGTCGACCAGGTGGCCGACAACCGGTTCAGCACGATCCTGTTCGGCGCCCGGAACATCGCGCCGATCGCGTACGCGGCGTTCGCCTTCGTGCTCGGGACGCTCATCGGGCTGCTGGTGCGTCGGACCGTGCCGGCGATGGCGCTGACCATCCTGGCCTTCGTGGTCTTCCAGTTCCTGGTGCCCAACGTGATCCGGCCGCACTTCCTGCCGGCGGAGCACCTCACCATGCCGATGACCGTGCAGGCCATCAACCAGGCCCGCAGCCTGGGCAGCATCACCGGCGCCCCGGTGGTCAAGGGCCTGACCGTGCCGGACGCCTGGGTCACCGACGTCAGCGAGCTGCTCACGAAGACGGGCGAGCCGCTGGACGAGGGGATCTTCAACGAGTGCTTCACCAACGCACCCGAGACCGGCACGGCCGAGGGCCCGTACGGGGACACCGCGGTGTGCCTGGCGAAGCACGACGTGCACGTGGAGATCGCGTACCAGCCGACCAGCCGGTACTGGTCGTTCCAGTGGCTGGAGTCGGCGTTCTACCTGGTGCTGGCCGGGCTGCTGGCCGGCTTCGGGTTCTGGCGGCTCCAGCGCCGCCCGAGCTGAGCCCTGGCGCGTGTCGTCCGGCCGACGGTCCCGGTGACCGTCGGCCGGACGCTTTTCCAGCAACCGAGAAGAAGATCCGGTACGTCCCGCCTGGATAGCTTGAGTGCGACGCAGCCGACGGGCAACGGGAGGCCGAGCCATGGAAAACCCACCGCAGCAGTTCGCGCCTCCCGTGTCGGTGACCGTGCTGGAGAAGTTGCTCGGCCGGCTGACCTCGGTCTGCATCCAGGTCGCCACGGCCGGCCTCGACCTGCCCGACCGGCTCCGGAACGGTCCGAAGTCGATCGACGAGCTGGCCGCCGAGGTGGGCGGCGACCGGGACGTGCTGCTGCTCTTCATGCGGGCGCTGACCAGCGAGTCGATCTTCCAGGAGATCGAGCCGGGAGTGTTCGCGCACACCGAGGAGTCCCGCTGCCTGATCAGCGACGCGCCGAACTCGCTGCACGGCATCGCCGAGATGCTCGGGGCCGAGTGGGCCTGGAAGGTATGGGAGCCGGCCGAGGTGCTGCACACCATCCGGACCGGCCAGCCCGCCTTCGAGCACGTCTTCGGCCGGGACATCTGGGACTACATGACGGCCAACCGCGACCAGTACGCGGTGTTCAGCCGTGCCCAGACCATCTTCTCCGGGCCGAAGGACGACGCGATCGTCGACGCGTACGACTTCGAGGGCGTCAAGACCATCGTCGACCTGGGCGGCGGTGAGGGCACCTTCCTGGAGAAGATCCTGGTCAAGCACCCGGGGATCGAGGGCGTCCTGTTCGACCTGCCGCCGGTGGTGGAGCGGGCCCGGGCGCGGGTCGCCGGCAGCGCCGTCGCCGACCGCTACACCTGCGTCGGCGGCAGCTTCTTCGACCGGGTGCCGCCGGGCGCCGACGCGTACGTGCTCAAGCAGGTGCTGCACGACTGGAGCGACGACGAGTCGGTGGAGATCCTGCGCAAGGTCCGCGAGGTGCTGCCGCCGTCGGGCCGGATCCTGGTCGCCGCGCACCTGGTTCCCGCGCCGCCGCGCCGCCCGCTGAAGTACCTGATGGCCGGCATGTGGGTGCGGCTCAACACCCCGGGCGGCTACGAGCGGACCGAGCAGGAGTTCCGCGACGTGTTCGACCGGGCCGGCCTGGAGCTGGTCCGGATCCTGCCCACCGCCTCCACGCACAGCATCCTGGAAACCCGCCGCGCCGAGGACTGACCGGCCGAGCCGAGGGAGGTGGCGCGTGAAGGCCGCGCCCTTCGACCACCACGCCCCGACCAGCCTCGCCGAGGCGCACGACCTCCTCGCCCGGTACGGCCCGGACGCTGCGCTGATCGCCGGCGGGCAGAGCCTGGTGCCGCTCATGGCGCTGCGGCTGGCCCGGCCCCTGGTGCTGGTCGACCTCAACGAGGTGGTCGGCCTGGCCGGGATCCGCGACGAGCCGGACGCGTGACCGTCGGCGCGCTCACCCGGCAGCGGGCCGTCGAACGGTCCCCGGTGGTCGCGGCCCGGTTGCCGCTGCTCGCCGCGGCGGTCGGCCGGATCGGTCACCCGCAGGTGCGCAACCGCGGCACCGTCGGCGGCAGCCTGGCGCTCGGCCATCCCGCCGCCGAACTGCCCGCCGCCGCGCTCGCCCTGGACGCCACCCTGGTCCTCGCCGGCATCGGGGGCGTGGAGCGCGAGGTCGCGGCCGGGGACTTCCACACCGCGACGGGCGGCACCGTGCTGCGGGCGGGCGAGGTGCTGACC